>JAODBM010000001.1 GCA_025463985.1 Acidimicrobiales bacterium | reverse complement strand
GGAGAACGTCACCGAGTGGCAACCCTTGGCCGCCATGCGCCGGACCTCGTCGGCCATCAGCTGCGGGTCCCAGATGGGTGGCACGGCGAGCGGGATCATGCGACCCGGGTGGGTGCCGCACCAGTCGTCGACGTGCCAGTCGTTGTAGGCCCGGAGCAGCTCGATGGCGATGTCCTTGTCGTCACACGTCGAGAACAGCTGGCCCGTGAACCCCGCGAGGCTCGGGAAGTTGAGCGAGCCGAGCACGCCGTTGGCGTTCATGTCGGCGATGCGGGCGTCGATGTCGTAGCAGCCGGGGCGCATCTCGGAGAACGCGAGCGGGTCGATGCCGTACTCCTCCGGCACCCGACCGGCCACGGCGTTCAACCCGACGTTGGGCAGCGCGTTGCCCTCGAACATCCAGACGTCGCGCCCGTTCGCGAGGGTCTCGACGAACGGCGCCCGCTCGGCGGCCCGGGCCGACAGCCGGCCCTCGAACAGGTTCGGTGGCTCGACCACGTGGTCGTCGACGCTCACCAGGATCAGGTCGTCGGTCTGCACGAGGTCCTCCGGTCTCCAGAACTGACAGCCGCGTTAGATTAGGCGCGTGGAATGGATGCTGCGTCGGGATGCCCGTGCGACGAGCGGCTGAGGGAGTCGCCGCCGACGCCGCCGACGCGCCCACCCGGCGGGCGCCCTTCGGCACCAACCCCCTGGTGGGCGAGCGGGGCTCGGAGACCGAGCGGCGCATCTTCCAGGGCGCCCTCGAGGTGTTCGGGGAGGTCGGCTACAACGACGCCCGCGTCGAGCTGATCACCCAGCGGGCCGGCTGCTCACGACCTGCCTTCTACCAGTACTTCTCCAGCAAGGACGACGTGTACTGGAAGCTGGCGCGCGACCTGGGCATCAAGATGACCGAGCTCGGCGGCCGGCTCCCGACCATCGACGACGGGCCCGAAGGGGTGGCTCGCCTGGCCGAGTGGATCGACGAGTTCACCACGCTGTACCAGGACCACGCGCCGATCTTCGCCGCCTTCCAAGCCGCGAGCCGCGGCCACGAGGAGCTGGCGCAGCAGTCGGCAGTCTTCGGCGTCCGGCTCGACCACGCCTTCCTGCGGGCCTTCGGCCGGCGCGACCGCCGCGCCGACCAGGCGCTGGCCAGCGGCATGGCTGCCGTGCTCATCCGCTGCAGCTTCTACTGGATGGTGATGGCGGCCAGCGGCGACGTCGACCGCCAGCAGCTCGTGGACGGCCTGGCCCAGGTGGTGCACCGGCTGTTCCACGGGCCGATCCCCGGCGTCAACATCGAGCGGGTGCGCGGCGGCCGGCGGGCGAAGCGGATCCCGCGGCCGGTGATCGCACCGATCCCGGCGTCCTCGCACGACCGGCCGATGCGGCCCCGGGGCGAGCAGACCCGGCGGCGGCTCCTCGACGCCGGCGCGCAGGTCCTGCCCGCCCGCGGCTACCACGACGCCCGGGTCGACGACATCGTGGCCGCCGCGGGGGTCAGCCACGGCAGCTTCTACCGGTACTTCGACGACAAGGACGACTTCTTCCGGGCCCTGGCGCAGGAGGCGGGCGGCCAGATGGTGGAGCTGCTGGGTCGCCTTCCCGTCGACGGCGACGTCGAGGAGCTGCGGGCCTGGCTCGAGGAGTGGTTCGACTCGTACCAGAGCAACGGCGGCGTGATCACCACCTGGCAGGAGATGCAGGAGGCCGGCGACGAGCTCGTGGCGTTCTCCCAGCGGGTCGCCGCGTCCATCACCACCGCGCTGGTCACGATGCTCGAGGCCCGTGGCTTCGGTGACGCGCTGGTCGACGCCCTGATCCTGCTGGCGCTGATCGAGCGGCTGCCGTACCGGGCCTTCACGCTCGGGTTCATCACCCGGCGCGCCGCGGTCGACGCCACCGTCACCATCGTGCGCCGCGGCCTCATGGCACAGCCAGCATGACCACGGGAGCGCGCTGATGGATCTCGAGCTCGACGCCGACCAGCTGGAGCTGCGCGACCACGCCCGCGCGTTCCTGGCCGACGCCTGTCCCCCGTCGTTGGTGCGCGGCGTCTACGAGGGCACCGGCACGGCCGACGGGCTGTGGAAGTCGATGGTCGACCTCGGCTGGCCGGCGCTCGGCATCGACGTCGCGGACGACGGCCTCGGTCAGGGCTTCATCGCCGAGGCCGTGCTCGTCGGCGAGCTCGGCCGGGTGGTCGCGCCGACCCCCTACCTGGCCACCGTCACCCAGCTCGCGCCGATGCTCGCCGAGGCCGGCGCCCACGACGTGCTGGCTCGGATCGCCGCGGGCACGTGCACCGGAACGCTCGCGGTGCACGAGACGACAGCCAAGGCGTCGCGGCACATCACCGCGCAGGCGATCCCGATCGGCGGTGGACGGCGGGTGCTGGACGGCACCAAGACCCACGTGCTCGACGGCGCGACCGCCGACGAGGTCGCCGTCGTCGTGCGCGGCGGCCCGGACGACGAGCGCGGGCTCGGCATCGTGCTCGTCCCCCGCGAGGCGTTCGACGCCGAGCCGCTCATCGTGATCGACCCGACCATGCCGCTCGCAACCCTGCACCTCGACGGGATCGAGGTCGACGCCGACCGCGTCCTCATCGAGCCGGGATCGCCCGAGGCGGGCTGGAGGATCGGCCTGGTCCAGGCGCACGCCACGGTCGCCATGGCGATCTCGTGCGTGGCCACGTGCCGGGCGATCCTGGAGGCGACCGTCGAGTACGCCAAGCAGCGCCACCAGTTCGGGCGCCCCATCGGCTCGTTCCAGGCCATCAAGCATCGCCTGGCCGACCTCTACCTCGCGGTCGAGCGGGCCGACGCGCTCGCCTGGTACGCGGCGTGCACGATCGCCGAGCAGGACCGGAGCGGGCACGCCCCGATGGCGGCCCACATGGCCAAGGCCGCGGCGGGCGACTGCCAGCGGCTGGCGACGCGAGACGGCCTCCAGCTCCACGGCGGCATCGGCTTCACCTGGGAGAACGACCTCCACTTCCTCCTGAAGCGGGCGGTCACGACGGCCTTCTTGTTCGGCGATGCCGCCAGCCACCGCGTGCAGCTCGCGCAGTGCCGGGGGCTGGAGGCATGAGGCTCCAGTTCGACGACTCGGTGGAGGCGTTCCGGGCCGAGCTGCTCGAGTGGCTCGCCCTCAACCGGCCGAGCGCCGAGACGATGGCCGCCGACCCGTCGGTATCCACCGGCCACGCACCCGAGTGGGCGCGGCGCTGGACCCGGACGATGTTCGACGCCGGCTGGCTCGTGCCGGGCTGGCCCCCCGAGCTGGGCGGCCGCAACGCCACGCCCACCCAGACGCTCGTCTACCTGGAGGAGCTGGCCAAGGCCGGCGTCCCGCGCACCACCAACGTGCAGGGCTTGGGCATCGTGGCCCCGTCGATCATCGACTACGGCAGCGAGGCGCAGATCCGCGACTACGCGATGCGGATCCTGCGGGGTGAGGCCACCGCCTGCCTCGGCATGAGCGAGCCCGACGCCGGGAGCGACCTGGCCGCGCTGCGCACCCGGGCCGTGCGCGACGGCGACCACTTCGTGGTCGACGGCCAGAAGGTCTGGACCTCGGGCGCCAACTACGCCGACTTCTGCTTCGTGTTCTGTCGCACCGACCCCGACGTGCCCAAGCACAAGGGCATCAGCATCCTGATCGTCGACATGGACTCGCCCGGGATCACGGTGCGGCCGCTGCCCGAGATCGTCCACCCCGAGCACCCCGACCTCAACGAGGTGTTCTTCGACGGCGTCCAGGTGCCGGCCGACCACCTGGTGGGCGAGCTCAACGCGGGGTGGGCCATGGCCAACGGCTCGCTCGCCCACGAGCGCGGCATGGTCTGGGTGAGCGCGGTGCAGGGGATCAGCGAGGCGATGGCCCACCTCCACGAGGAGGCGCCTGATCGCATCGACGCCCTGCCACCCGACGAGCGGGCGCTGGCCATCGACCGGATCACGCAGGTGGAGATCGACGCCTTCGCCGCCCGCTGCCTCGGCTACCGCGCGTTCGCCAAGCTGGCCCGCGGTGGCAGCGCGCCTGAGCAGGCCCTGATGAAGCTGTTCACCAGCGAGACCCGCCAGGCCGTGGCCGAGGTCGCCGCCGCGCTGCAGGGTCCTGACGCGCTGGTGGTGGGCGGAGCGTCCTTCGACGGGCACCAGGCCATCGACGAGCCGCAAGGCACCTGGCTGGAGCAGTACTTCGTGTCGTTCGCCAACACGATCTCGGCCGGCACGTCCGAGATCCAGCGGACGATCATCGCCGAGCGCGTGCTCGGCCTGCCCCGCGAGCCTCGGCCGGCCTGATGGCCGTCAACCACGTGGGCCATTGCGTGCGGGACCTCGCTGTCGCGCAGCGCTTCTATGTCGAGATGTTCGGCTTCCGGATGCGCAACGAGCTGGCGGTGCCCGATGCGGCCGCATCGCCGCTGCTGCGCGTGCCCGAGCCCGTCGGGTTGTACGCCGTGTACCTCGAGCTCGACGGGTTCGTCCTCGAGCTCCTGCACTTCGACCGTGCCGGCAACTCGCCGAGGCGGGACCGCGATCTGACCGAGCCCGGCCTGACCCACCTGTCCTTCGCGGTCGACGACCTCGACGCTGCGTGCGCGCGGGTGGCGGACCTGGGCGGCGAGGTGTTGGAGGACACCGTCGTCGCTCACCGCGCCGTCATGATCCGCGACCCCGACGGCCAGCTCCTCGAGCTGCTCCAGCTCCGTTGGGGCCAGCGTCGGGCAGACGTAGGTCGCGCTTGACGACCTTGCCGGTGGCGTTGCGGGGGAGCTCGTCGACGAACGTGACGTGGCGCGGCACCTTGTAGTCGCTGAGGCGCTCGGCGCAGAAGGCGATCAGCGTGCCGGCGTCCACCTCGGCGTGCGGGTGCAGGACCACCCACGCGGCGACGTCCTCACCCAGCACCGCATGGGGCACGCCGGTGACCGCGGCCTGGCTGACCGCGGGGTGCTCGTAGAGCACGGCCTCGACGTCGCCGGCGTGAACGTTGTTGCCGCCGCGGATGATCACGTCCTTGCGGCGTCCGACGACGTACAGGTAGCCGTCCGCGTCGAGGTAGGCGTCGTCGCCGGAGAGCAGCCAGCCGTCGCGCCAGGTGGCGGCGGTAGCGGCCGGCGCGTTGAAGTACTCGCGCTCGCGACCGGGGTTGCGCACCAGCAGCTCGCCGACCTCCCCCGGCGCCAGCTCCTGGCCTTCGTCGTCGACGATCCGGAACTCGGTGGGCGGCAACGGCTTGCCCACCGAGCCGGGCCGGGCCGCCTGCTGCTCCTTCGGCAGGAGGCAGTACGCCGGGCCGGCCTCGGTCATCCCCCAGGCGTTCGAGACCGAGGCCTCGGGCAACCGCTCGCGCAAGCGCTGGAGCGTCGCCGGGCCGATGGGCGCGCTCCCTACCGAGCACATCGTGATGCTCGACAGGTCGGCGCCGTCGAACCGGGGCGAGCCGACGAGCAGCTCGACCATGGCCGGCACCAGGAACACCGCGGTCGGGCGGTGCGACTCCACGAAGCCCAGCCAGCGATCAGCGTCGAACCGCGGCAGGTACAGGATGCGCATCCCGAGCTTCATCGGGTTGTACACGGACGAGATGCCGGCGAACGTGAACAGCGGTGAGGCGTGCAGCCAGCCGGCCCCCGTCCAGCGGGGCACGCCGTTCGGCAGCATCGAGGCGCTCCGGTGGCGGACGACCACGCCCTTGGGCCGGCCGGTCGTGCCCGACGTGTACATGAGGTCGGCGATGTCGTCGGCCCCGACCGGCACTTGGATCTCGCCGTCGTCGGGGTCGGCGGCGTCGTCGAAGAGCACGACGCCCGCGCCGATCGGCCCGGTCGCGACGACGGTGTGCAGCGTTGGCAGCTTGGGCCGCGCCTCCAGCAGCGCGGCGGCGGTCGCCCCGCCCGTCACCGCGACGACGGCGCCGGCGTGGTCGAGGATCTCGGCCAGCTCGCGGGCCACCAGGCGGGTGCTCGTGGGCACGGCGACGGCGCCCGCCTTGTGGACCGCGGCGTAGCTCACGAGGAACGCGGTCGACTCGGCCGGCGGCAGGTGCAGCGCCACCCGCTCCCCCGGCGCAACGCCGCGTGCCACGAGCCAGCGAGCCATCCGGTTCGACCGCCGCTCCCAGTCGGCGAACGTGAGGTCGGCCCCGGCGTCGAGGTCCGTGGCCGCGACCTCGTCACCGAGCGCCGCCGCCATCAGCCGCAGCTGATCGGTGAGCAACCGGCCTGCACCGTCGGTCACTGCGGCTCCGGGTCGCGGGGCAGGCCCAGCAGGCGCTCGCCGATCACGTTGCGCTGGATCTCGCTCGTGCCGCCCGCGATCGTCAGGCAGCGGTTGGCCAGGAACCCGAACGTCCACTGCGCGGCCTCGTCCTCGACGGTGGCGCCCCACGGGCCGAGGAGGCCGAGGCCGAGCTCCTGGGTCCGCTGGTCGTGCTCGACGCCGAGCAGCTTGCGCACGCTGGACTCCGGCCCGGGGCGGGCCCCGCTGACCGAGCGATGGGTCGAACGCGCGCCGAGCACCGCGACCACGTGCGACTCCGCCACCAGCGCGCCGAGCTGATCGAGCAGCGCGCGGTCGACGTCGAGCGCGCCGCGGTCGCGCCGCGCACCGACCAGCGCGAGCAGCGCCTCGATCCCACCACCGAACGACGAGCCGCTCCCCATCGCCACCCGCTCGTTGCCGAGGGTCGTCCGGGCCAGCGGCCAGCCGCCGTCCACCTCGCCGATCACGCACTCGTCGGGCACGAACGCGCCGTCGAAAAACACCTCGTTGAACATCGCCAGCCCGGTCATCTCCCGCAGCGGCCGGATCTCGATGCCGTCGGCGCGCATGTCGACGATCAGGTACGTGATGCCGAGGTGCTTGGGCGCGTCGGGGTTCGTGCGCACCAGGCAGATCCCCCAGTCCGCCTCCGCCGCCATCGTGGTCCACACCTTCTGTCCGTCGATCCGCCAGCCCCCGTCTACGCGCGTGCCTGTGGTGCGCAGCGCGGCGAGGTCCGAGCCCGCTTCGGGCTCGCTGAACAGCTGGCACCACGCGATCTCGCCGTAGAGCGTCGGGCGCACCCAGCGCTCCTGCTGCTCGTCGGTGCCGTGGGCCACGATCGTGGGCGCCGCCCACGCCCCGACCTGCAGGTGTGGGAGGCGCACCCGGGCCCGGCGCAGCTCCTCGTCAATCAGCAGCTGCTCCACCGCGCCGGCGTCGCGCCCCCACGGCCGCGGCCAGTGGGGCACGAGCAGGCCGAGATCGGCCAGGCGGGCCTGGCGCTCCTCCTTTGGGAGCGCCGCCACCTCCTCGACCGCGGCCCGCACCTCGGCGCGCAGCGGCTCGGCCTCCGCCGGCAGCGTGACGCGGAGCCGCCGGCGGGTGCCGGCCAGCGCCGCCTCCGCGACGGCCCGACGGCTGGCGCCGGTCCCCCCGAACAGCTGGCGCACGGCGACGGCGCGGCGCAGGTAGAGGTGGGCGGCGTGCTCCCAGGTGAAGCCGATGCCGCCGAGCACCTGGATGCAGTCCTCGGCGGTGCGCACCGCGGCGTCCAGCGCCACCGACACGGCCGACGCCACCACCAGCGCCGCCTCGTCGAGGGTGCAGCCGCCGCCGTCCGCCGGGGCCTCTTCGGTCCCGCCGTCGAGCTCGTCGACCGCCCGGGCCGCGTCCCAGGCCGCGCTGCGGGCCGACTCGGTCGCCGTCAACATGTCGGCGCACCGGTGCTTCACGGCCTGGAACTGGCCGATCGGCCGTCCGAACTGGCGGCGGTCGCAGGCGTAGGTGGCGGCCGTGTCGACGCACCACGAGGCCACCCCCGCGCACTCCGCCGCCGCCAGCGTCCCCGTGAGCATCTCGACCCGGCGGCGGTCGAGGCCGTCGATCCGGTCCGCGTCCGCGAGGCGAGCACCGTCCAGCACCAGCTGCCCCACCGACCGCGTGGGGTCGAAGGGCGAGAGCGTCGTCGTGCTGAACGCGCCAGGCTCGACCGCGTACCACCGCTCCTCGCCGTCGACCGCGACTGCGACCACCACCACGGCGGCGACGTCGCCACCGAGGACGGGGCCGGTCGAGCCCGAGACGACCACCGTCCCGTCGGCCTCGGCCTGCCCGTCGAGCGCGGGACCGAGCGCCACGGCGCCGCTCACCTGTCCGGTCGCGAGCGCCTTGGCCAGCTCGGCGGGGCCTCCGCCGGCCAGCGCCGCCCCGGCCCACAGCGTCGGCAGCGCCGGGCCCGGCGTCAGGGCCCGGCCCAGCTCTTCGGCCACGATCACGGCCTCGGCCAGGCCGTACCCCTCGCCGCCCCGCGACTCGGGCAAGTGCAGGCCGAGCCAGCCCTGCGCGGCGAGGCGGGCCGACAGCTCGGGGACCACCTGCGCGTCCCCGTCGACCACCGCCCGCACCGACGCCGGCGGGCAGCGCTCGGCGAGGAACCGACGCACGGCGGCGGCGAGGGCCGCATGGTCCTCGCCGATCGCGATGCTCGCAACCGCCCGGCGCTCCGGATCCATGACCAAGATCAGGTCAGGTGGGGCGGGGGGTCATCAGCTCGAGGACGTTGTCGCGCATCACCCGGCGGGTCTCCTCGTCGGAGAACGTCGGGATGTCCTTGACGTACATGGTCGGGTCGGGCAGCCCCTCGGCGTGGGGGAAGTCCGAGCCGAAGAGCAGCCGGTCGATGCCGAGCACGTCGCGGAGCACCTCCATGTCGTCCTCGTAGTACGGCGCCACCCAGACCTGCTCGCGGAACCGCTCGACCGGATCGGCCTCGAACGTGAACGGCATCTTGCCGTAGCCGTCCTTGAGGTTGCGCAGGAGGTCGGGCACCCACATGGCGCCGTTCTCGATGGACGCGAGCCGCAGGTTCGGGAACCGGTCGAGCACGCCGTGGCAGAGGAGCGCGGCGAACGTGTCGGAGATGGCGCGGTCCTGGAACGCGACCATCGGGAAGGTGGCGTGCTTGAAGCCCTCGAACCCGCCGGCGCTGGCCGCGGCGCCGGTCCCCCAGAACTTGCCGTACGCGCTGACGCCGCTGAGTCCAGCGTGCAGCGCCAGCGGGATGCCGGCGTCGTTGAGCAGCGACCAGACCGGGTCGAACTTGGGGTGCCCGGGCGAGACGTAGCCCTCGCCGTCCGGCACCGGCCCCGGCACCATCACCAGGATCCGCGCGCCCGCCTCCAGGACCCGCGCCACCTCCCGCGCCGCGAGGTCCGCGTCGGCCAGCGTGATCATCGGCGCCGCGTAGAGGCGGCCGTCGCCCCGGTCGAAGCCCCAGTCGTCGTCGAGCCAGCGGTTGAACGCCTCGAACGCGGCGTGCAGGGCGACCGGGTCGCGCCGCAGCGCCTCCTGGATGCCGACGCCGAGCGTGGGGAAGAGGAGCGCGCCGTCCATGCCCTGCTCGTCGAGCAGCCGCAGGCGCGCATCGCGCTCGCGGTAGCCCGGGTGCTCGGCGAGCGGGTCGAGGTCGCCGAACATGGTCTTGAGGTCGAGGCCCTCGGTGTTGCGGCCCCGGAAGTAGTCCTCGAGGCTGCCGGGCTTGGCGATCGGGTCGAACGTGGGGTTCGGGATGAACTTGTTGATCTTGCCGCCGACGAGCAGCCGTCTCTTGCCGTCGACCTGCGCCCACTGCACGCACCGCTTCGCCATCGACGGCTCGATGTGGCGGGTGAACGCGTCCTCGGCCTCGTAGTAGTGGTTGTCCGCGTCGAACGGCCGGAAGCCCAACGATCCCATGCGGTGAAGCCTAGTTCCGCCGATCGGCTCATGTGACGCTCGTGTTAGATACTGTGCCCGGCATGATCCTGGATGCCTGGGTGAACGTCTTTCCGAAGGGCTTCGCGGCGAGCTTCGGCGCGCAGGAGTCGACCGCCGGGGTGCACGAGCTGTTCGGCGACGAGGTCACCGACGACCGCACCCTCGAGTCGCTCATGGGCTCGATGGATGGCGCGGGCATCGACGTCGGAGTGCTCACCTGTGGGCTGCGCCCGGCCGAGAGCGCGCGGCGCCGCGGCATGCTCGCCCCGGAAGACTTCCTGGCCATGGCCGA
The DNA here is from genome assembly GCA_025463985.1 of Acidimicrobiales bacterium. Lineage (GTDB taxonomy): Bacteria > Actinomycetota > Acidimicrobiia > Acidimicrobiales > Iamiaceae > JAODBM01. Next base: position 4,099 of record JAODBM010000001.1, on the reverse strand, counting down.
CGCGCACGCCGGCCGGTTCCTCGTGGCGCCGACGGTCGAGAAGGCCGGCCGGCCGCTCGACAACTGCCGGCGCATCCGCGAGCTGGCCGAGCACCCGGCCGTGGCGCTGGTGCGGATCACGCCGCTGGTCGAGCAGTACGACCTCAACCACCGCCTCTACTACCCCGTGTACGCGACGTGCGAGGAGCTGGGCCTGCCGGTCTCGATCAACATCGGCGTGCCCGGCCCGCAGGTGCGTTCCGCCTGCCAGCACCCCCAGCTGCTCGAGGACGTGCTGATCGACTTCCCCACCCTCACCGTGGTCGGCGCGCACATGGGCCACCCGCACGAGGCGCTGCTGATCGGCTACATGCTCAAGTGGCCGCAGCTCCACCTCATGACGTCCGCCTTCCTGGCCACCTACATGGACCCGGCGATGGTGACGTTCATGGGCTCGTCGCGCGGCCGGGGCCGGGTGTGGTTCGCGTCGGACCACCCGATCCTCGACGTGCAGCGGGCGCTCGACGCGGCTCGCGCCCTCCCGCTCGACGCCGAGGCGATGGCGGAGTTCCTCGGCGACGCCGCCCACCGCGTGCTGACCCGCCCGTGAGCCGGTGAGCCGGTGACCGCCGACGGCGACGCGCCCGACGTGCGCGACGTGTTCGGCGTGATGGAACGGCAGCGGGCCTGTCGCGAGTTCACCGAAGAGGACGTGTCCGACGAGCTCGTGGCGCGCGTGCTGCGGGCGGCGACGCGGGCGCCGAGCGCGGAGAACAGCCAACCCTCGGTCTTCGTCGTCGTGCGCGACGCCGCCACCCGCGCCGCGATCGGCGGGCTCATGCGCCGGGCGTGGGAGGGTGGCGCCCGGCGCTACTCGGAGGGACGGCTGGACCCGGCGCTCTTGGCCGACGTCGACCGCGGCGCCACCGAGACGCTCGCCCGGGCCCCCGTCCACGTGATCGTGGGCGCCGACCTCGATCGCTGCCTGCCGCAGACCGTGGGGTCGTCGGTCTTTCCGGCGATCCAGAACCTGCTCCTGGCCGCGACCGCGGTCGGGCTCGGCTCGGTGCTGACGACCCTGGCCGTCACGCAGGCCGGCGAGCTCCGCCGCCTCACGGGCCTCGACGAGCGCGTCGAGATCGTGGCGGTGATCCCGCTCGGCTGGCCGGTCCGCCCGCCCCGACCTGGCGTCCGGCGCCCGCTCGCCGAGGTGGCGTTCCGCGAGACCGCCGACCATCCCTGGTAGCCGAGGACCGGAGGGGCCACATGCAGGAGCACACCCATCACCTCGACGTCGACGGCACCCCTGATGAGGTGTGGGCGCTGTTCTGGTACCGCGGGCCCCGACCCACGACCGGCCCGGTCACCATCGAGATCCTGCATCCCGGCGACGACGAGGGTGAGGGGCTGGTCCGCCACTGCACGTTCCCGGTGCCGCGGTACCTCGGCTCGGGTGGGGTCGCCCACTCCTGGGAGCTGCTGACCGAGGTCCGGCGGCCCGTGTCCTGGCGCTACGACGCCATCGGCAAGCCACTGTGGTCACGCGCCACCGGCCGGACCCGCCTCGAAGATCTCGGCGACGGCCGGACCCGGATCCACTTCAGCGAGACCTACCACGCCTTCAATCCGGTCCTGCGGGTGCTGTTCGAGCGCCGCGTCCACCGCTTCATCTCGAGGAACAACGAGGCGATCATGGGCACCGCCATCAACGCCGGCCTCAGCCGCATGCGCCACAACACCCCCTGACCGCGCTCCCCTGATCGAACTGGGCGGGATCACGGTCGTCAGGGCGACCGCAACTCCGCCCAGTTCCAGGGGTGGGCGGTAGGTTCTGCCGGGTGAGCGGGGGGCCGAGGGGGGCAGTCATCACGGGCGGCAGCAGCGGGATCGGCCTTGCCACCGGCCGCCTGCTCGTGGCGCAGGGCTACGACGTCGTGCTGACGGCGCGCCGGGCCGAGCCGCTGCGCGAGGCGGCCGAGGCGATCGGGGCTCGCTGGATGGCCGCCGACTGCGCCGACCCGGACGCGTTTGCCGCGGTCGTGGAGGCGGCCGGTCGGGTCGACCTGCTGGTGCACGCGGCCGGCGTCATGGCCGGCACGTTCGTCCGCAAGGAGCAGCTGGCCACGTTCGACGCGGTGCTGCGCACCAACCTGCGCTCGGCGTTCGTGGTGAGCGCGGCGGTGTTGCCGCACATGGAGGCCGGCGCCCGGATCGTGTTCGTCTCCTCGTCGTCGTCCATCGCGCCGCAGCCCGGCCTCGCGGCGTACTCCGCCTCCAAGGCTGGGCTCAACGCCTTTGCCGGCGCGCTGGCCGGCGAGGTCGAGCGCGACGGGATCGCCGTCCACGTCGTCGTCACCGGCCCCGTCGCCACGGCCATGCTCGACGACGTGCACTTCCCCATGCGTGCGCTCGGGGTCGACGACGTGGCCGCGGCCATCGCCTGGCTGGACCAGTTGGCCCCCAACGTGCGCCTCCCGCTGATCGACCTCGCCTCGGTCGACGCCGGCCCGTTCGCCCCCGAGCCGTTCGTCCCCAAGGCCGCCCGCGCTCTCGGCCGCACGACCCTCCCCTGAGCGAGTTGCTACGCCAGGAACGGGGGTGCGCTGGGCCCGGTGCGCGGGCCGGGGGGGAACGTGATGGGCATGCGGACGACGCCGTTGAGCTCGGGGTTCGCGGCGTAGAAGGTGGTGGCGTCCTGGTCGACGACGTAGTCGGGGATGCGGGTCAGGATCTCGCGCACGAGCACCTTGAACAGCTCGCGGGCCATGGTCGAGCCGATGCAGCGGTGGGGACCGACGCCGAACGCCAGGTGGGGGTTGCGCTCGCGGTCGAGCACCACCTCATCGGGCCGGTCGAACACCGAGGCGTCGCGGTTGGCGGACAGCCAGCTCAGCAGCAGGTGGTCGCCCCGGCCGAGCGCCTGGCCGCCGAGCTCGGTGTCCTGCACCACGGTGCGGGTGAGCGACTCGTTCACCGACCAGTAGCGCAGGAACTCCTCGGTGGCCGGCGCCAGCAGGTCGGGATCCTCGATCAGGGCCTGCCGCTGCTCGGGGCGCGCCTCGAGGTGGTGGAGCGCGAGCGACGTCAGCGAGGTGGTGGTGTCGAGCCCGCCGCCGACGAGGTTCCAGAGGACGGCCCGCACCTCGTCGTCGGTGAGCGGCCGGTCGTCCTCGACCCGCAGCTGCACGAGGGCGGTGAGCAGGTCGTCACGCGGCTCGGCCCGGCGGGACTCGGCCGCCGCGCCCAGCTCGGCGAGCATCGCGGGCACGTGGGCGAAGGCCGCGCGCAGCTCGGGGTCGCCCGGCCGGTGGGCGACGGCGGCGTGGAACATCTCGGCGTAGTGCTGCCAGCCGTCGAGGGGCAGGCCGACCAGGGCCATGGTCAGCACGGCCGGGACCGGGCTGGCGTAGTCGTTGACCAGGTCCATGGAACCGGTCTCGATCCGCTCGTCGAGGAACCAGGTGGCGGCCTGCTCCATCAGCGGGTGCAGCCGACGGATGGCATCGGGGACGAGGAACGGGTTGATGGCCCGGCGCAGCGCGGTGTGGACCGGCCCCTCCACCTCGGCGATGCCAGCCGTGGGCATGCCCTTGGACCGGGGCACGCCGGTGATCCCCAGGTAGTCGATCCCGTCGTCGGACTCGGCGACGTAGCGGCTGGAGAACGTCGACCCGTCCCGGGCCACGGTGGCCACCTCGTCGTAGCCGCTCACCACCCAGAAGCCGCCGTAGTTCGGGTTGAAGGCGACCGGGCACGCCCGCAGCTCGGCCCACCGCTCGTGGCGCTCGCGGTGGAACTCCGACCGGTGGTGGTCGAAGTCGACGATCGGTGGCTCGGTCACGCATGCGCTCCTGGTTGGGGTCCGATCAGCCGCGGCGGGTCGTCGACCGCCACGAGGCGCCGCTCGTACCAGCCGCCGACACCTTCGGCGGCGACCCACGCGCTCACCGCGACCACCATCGAGCGAACGAGCACGACGTCGGCGCCGACCTCGCGCGTGACGACCGGCGGCTCCAGCCCGAGCCCCACCCCCAGCAGGATCGGCTCGGTGGGAGCCGGCCCACCGTCGGCGAGCGCGACCGCCCGCACCTCGGCACCGGTGACGCCCGGCCGGCACGTG
>JAODBM010000194.1 GCA_025463985.1 Acidimicrobiales bacterium | reverse complement strand
AACGTGGACCGCCGGGTCCCCGGGCTGGTGTTCGTGGGGTCCGGCACGGTGCCCGGCGTCAGTGTGCCGATGGTGCTGATCTCCGGCCGGCTGGCCGCCGACCGCGTCGACGGCCGTTCTTTTTCTGTTTCACCTCGCTATTCGAGGTCAAACGCGAAAAGAACGGCGGGGTGACGTCGCTCGAGCAGTCGTACGAGCACTGCCGGCGGCTGAACAAGCGGTACGGCACGACGTACTACTGGTCGACCTACCTGCTCCCCCGCGTCAAGCGGCACCACGTCCATGCGCTGTACGGGTTTTGTCGGTACGCCGACGACATCGTCGACGACCTCGGGCCGGCGACGGCGGCCGAGCGGGGCGCTGCCCTCAACGAGTTCGGTGACCGGTTCTTCGCCGACCTGGTCGCCCGGCGGTCCGACGATCCGGTGCTGAAGGCGGTCGTCCACACCGTCGTCGCGTTCGGCATCGACCCGGACTGCTTCGCCCGCTTCCTGCGGTCGATGACGATGGACCTTGCCGTCGACCACTACGAGACGTTCGCCGACCTGCTCGACTACATGGACGGGTCGGCCGCGGTGATCGGCGAGATGATGCTGCCGATCCTCGAACCGCTCGCCCCGGCCGACGAGGCTCTCGACCGGGCCCGTGACCTCGGCATCGCCTTCCAGCTCACCAACTTCCTCAGGGATGTCGCCGAGGACCTCGACCTGGGCCGGGTCTATCTGCCTCAGGAGGACCTCCGGAAGTTCGAGGCCGAGCCGGCGCTGGCGGCGCGGCGGGTCACGCCGGAATGGCGGGCCCTCATGCGCTTCGAGATCGACCGGGCGCGCGAGTACTACCTCTCGGCGGACTTGGGCGTGGCGCTGCTGCCGCCGGGGTCGGCCCGGTGCATCTCCGCCGCCCGCCGCTTGTACTCGCAGATCCTCGACCGCATCGAGGCGGCCGACTACGACGTGTTCGCCCGGCGGGTCAGCGTGCCGACCTGGCGGAAGCTCAGCGTTGCCGCCCGGCTGGCGCTCTAGGGATCAGGGGAAGAAGACGCCGTTCCGCTCTTTGCCGAGGAAGGCGAACTCCGGCACCGACGTGTTGGCCGGGTCGGAGTGAAACGTGAAGCCCGGCTGCCGGCACGACCACGTCGCCGTCGCATGGGTCTCGGAGAAGTTGCCGCCCCAGTCCGACCCGCCGAAGCCGCGGTTGTTGGACGAATCGACCCGTACCCGCTTGATCGGGTCGAACCACTCGATGTCGAACGACACCGTCGAAGCGGTCGACGGCCCTTCGTTGATCGAGTTGAAGAACTCGGTGTAGTCGTCCATCGGCATGCCGGTCGCCCGGAACGAGGCCCGGTCGGCGTCCCCGTGGAACTTGACGCCCGACGGGTCGATGGGAATCGTCCAGAACAACCCGGTCTGGTTGCGGTTCGGGTCGTAGTCGGCCACGCCGGGATTGAAGTCGTGCAGCTGCGCGCCCCCCGACCGGGGGTCGAAGACGTCGAGTCAGACGAAGCCGAAGACGCCCTCGCGCTGGCGCCCGTCCGTGCCGATGAAGACGCCTTTCATCACCCGCATGTCGACGTTGAAGGTGTAGCGGCCGTCGGGGTTGGCCGCCGACGGCGTGCCCGTGCCGGTGCCATCGATGTTGGCGGCGGCGAGGAAGCCCTTGAAGTCGGTGATCGACGAGCACTCGGTGTACTGACCGGGCTGGCCGTCCGCGCCCGGCGGGAGCGGTGGCAGGAAGTGGTAGACGTGGTGGTTCGACGGCTGGCCCAGATCGGCACCCGAGAAGCCCCACGGAATGGGGCGGGGCGACGATCCGTGCGCGGTGTTCCCGGCGAACGCCATCGCCGGTCGGAGCACACCGGCGGCGGCCAGCATCCCTCCCGCTGCCGCCGTGGTCCGGACGAAGTCTCGGCGGGACAGGTCGTGCGTCATCGGTCCACCCCCTGTGTCGCTCACGCCCGCCGACGCTCACCCCAGACGGTACGCCCGTTTCCCGCTCTCGCCTAGTGCCGTGACCATGAACCCTGCGAGTGTTGTGGCGAGCCAGAGGCGGCCGCTCGGAAGGCGCGACGACGAAGGAATCCTCTTGTCGGCTTTCGAGGAGGAGCAACGTCGCGAGCGGCGTCACTGGCCGGCGGAACGCCGCAAAGGCTTGTGGTCACGGCACTAGCCCCGATCGTTCATCGGGCTCGGTGCGTTGAGGGCGGCCTATCCGCGGAAGTGCCCGCCGGGCAAGGGATTCTGACGTTCTCGACGCGTCCGAATCTCGAGCCAGGAGGGCACTCGCGTGGTGCAAGGTAACAGCGTGGTTCCGGTGGTGGTGGGAGCGGGCGGCGCCCAGGTCGTGGCCCATGTCGGGCTGCACGCGTTGGGCGCGTTCGCTGATCGGTTGGGTCTCGGTGATGCGCTTTCGGCCCGCATCCCGATCACCGGTGAACGTCTGCCTTTGCACGACCGGGGCAAGGTGCTTACCCAGGCGATGTTGATGGTGACCGGCGGCGGGGAAGCGTGCGCCGACATCGAACACCTCCGCGCTCAGGGCGCCTTGTTCGGGTCGGTGGCATCGGACTCGACGCTGTACCGCACCTTCCGCCAGATCACCCCGGCGACGCTCGCCGGGTTGTGGGACGCGATGGCCGAGGTGCGCTCGAAGGTGTGGTGTCGGGCCGCGGCCACGACCGGCGACTCGACGGTGGTGCTCGACATCGACGCCTCGTTGCACCAGATCCACTCCGAGAACAAGCAGGAAGCCGCCGCGAACTACAAGGGCGGCTACGGGTTCCACCCGATCTACTGCTTCGCCGATGCCACCGGGGAGACGCTCGGCGTGGCGTTGCGGGCCGGCAACGCGGCGGCCAACAACATCGCCGATCACCTCAGCGTGCTCGACCAGGCCGTCGGTCAGCTCCCCGAGGAGACCGCTGCCGGTCACCGCCCCGGAGACGACCGGGCGTTGGTGCGACGGGCGATACAGGTCCGCGCCGACTCCGCCGGCTGCACCAACTTCGTGGCGCACTGCCGAGCCCGCAACATCGGCTTCGCCGTGGTGGCCCGCTCCGACGCCCAAGTGCACGCAGCCATCAGCCGAGTCCGCTTCGATGACAGCCGCTGGCAGCAAGCGGTGCGCCAAGACGGCGACAAGCGCCCCGGCGCCGCGGTGGCCGAGCTCAGCGACCTGCTCGACCTGTCGTCGTGGCCCGAAGGCACTCGTCTCATCGTGCGTCGCGAGCCGTTGCACCCCGGCGCCCAACGCTCGCTGTTCCCGTCGCAGACCTACCGCTACTGGGGTCACTACACCGACGCCGAGGGCGAGCCCGTCACGCTCGACGTGCACATGCGAGCGCATGCTCACGTCGAAGACCACATCAAACGGTTGAAGGACTCCGGCGCGGCCCGGTTCCCGTTCGCAGACATCCACGCCAACCGCGCCTGGCTGGCTGTCGTGTGCTTCGCCGACGCGCTGGTCCGCTGGTTCCAGCACCTCTGCTTGACCGGCCCGCTCGCCGTCGCCGAACCCAAGACGCTGCGCTGGCAGCTGTGGCACACCCCCGCCCGCCTCGTGCGTCGATCCCGACGCCGGATCGTGCGCATCCTCGACGGCTGGCCCAACGCCGATCAGCTGCTCGACGCCTACCAACACATCGCCCTCATCACCTGACGCGCCAGCCGACCCGAGGAACACCCTGGCCTGCATTCGTCGCGACCCGGCACACCCCAAACCGCTCTCGATCGCGTGAATGACCGACCCGAGAACACTGGCAATCCCCAAATCAACGAACCC
>JAODBM010000182.1 GCA_025463985.1 Acidimicrobiales bacterium | reverse complement strand
GACGTGGCCCGAGACCGCTACGTTCCATGGCACGTTCGTCGGGGCGGGCGGGCGCGGTCATCGGGCGGGGTCCGACCCGAGGTCGCGAACGGGGCCGGTGGCCGAGGCGGCCAGGCGGGCCAGGAGGCGCGGCCCGAGCGTCCCGACGTCGCCGGCACCGACGGTCAGGCATAGGTCGCCGGGGCGCAGCTCGCCGGCCAGGAAGCCGACCACGTCGTCGAGGCGAGGCAGCCATGCGACCCGGGCTTGGGGCTGCTCGTCGAGCACGGCGTCGACCAGCAGCTTGCCGGTGACGCCGGGCAAGGGCTGCTCGCCCGCGCCGTAGACGTCGGTGATCACGAGCAGGTCGGCCACGCCGAGCGCGGCGCCGAAGCCGCGGGACTGGTCGCGGGTGCGGGTGTAGCGGTGCGGCTGGAACACGGCCACGACGCGGTCCCAGCCGGCGTCGCGGGTGGAGCGCAGCAGCGAGCCGACCTTGCCGGGGTTGTGGGCGTAGTCGTCGACGACCGTGACGCCGCCGGCCTCGCCGACCACCTCGAAGCGCCGGGCGGTGCCGCGGAAGGCGCCCACGGCGTCGCGGCAGCGGGCGGCGTCGAAGCCGAGGGCGAGGCCGGTGGCGACCGCGGTCGCCGCGTTGCGGGCGTTGTGGCGGCCAGGCGCGGCGATCTGCACCGTGCCGAGGTCGGCATCGTTGCGGTGGAGGCGAAACGAGGTGCTGAGCCGGTCGAGGGCCAGCTCGCTGATGCGCACCTCGGCCTCGGGGGCCTCGCCCACGGTGAGCGCGCTGTGGGCGCGGGCCAGGCGCAGGGCGCGCGGCTCGGCCTGGCCATCGTCGCGGGCGGGGTCGTCGATGCACACGACGCGGGTGGTGGCGGCGGCCAGGAAGCGGTCGAAGCCCCGCTCGATCTCGTCGAGGGTTCCCCAGTGGTCGAGGTGGTCCTCGTCGACGTTGGTGACCACGGCCGCCTCGGCCCCGAGGGCAAGGAACGTGCCGTCGCTCTCGTCGGCCTCGACCACGAACCAGGGGCTGTCGGTCCAGCGCGCCGCGGGGCCGCCGCCGCCGGCCATGGCCGCGCCGACCAGGAACGACGGGTCGGCGTCGGCGCCCGCCAGCATCGTGGCGACCATGGCCGTGGTGCTGGTCTTGCCGTGGGTGCCCGACACGGCGACCGTGCGGCGGGTGGCGCAGATGCCGGCGAGGATGCAGGCCCGGGTGAGGATCTCGGCGCCGAGCGCCTCGGCCGCGGCCTGGTCGGCGGGCGACGGCGGGAAGGCGGTGGAGTGGGCGATCAGCTCGGGCCCGCGGCCCGCGGCCGCGGCGAAGAGGTCGTCGGCGCCGACGATGGCCACGTCGATGCCGGCGGCGCGCAGCTCGGGCACCACCGCGGTCTCCACCACGTCGGTGCCGGTGACGTGGTGGCCCATGGCCACCAGCACCAGCCCGATCGCGGAGATGCCGGCCCCACCGGCGCCCACGAGGTGGATGCGGCGCGGGTAGCTGAGGTCGGGCGGCGGGTCAGCCACGGGCCTGCGCCTCGACCAGGGCGGCCACCCGCTCGGCGGCGTCGGGTCGGGCGGCACCGGCCATGGCGGCGGCCATCGCCTCGAGCCGGTGCGGGTCATCGAGCAGGCCCTCGACCTCGGCCACGAGCCGCTCGGTCGTGAGGTCGTGGTCGGCCACCACGACGGCCGCGCCCACCGCGGCGAGCGCCCGGGCGTTGGCGGTCTGGTGGTCGCGGGTGGCGATGGGCAGGGGCACGAGCACGGCCGGCAGCCCGACCGCGGCCAGCTCGGCCACCCCACCCCCAGAGCGGGTGACGGCGAGGTCGGCGGCGGCGAGGAGCAGGGCCATGCGGTCTTCGTAGCGCACGACCTGGTAGGTGAGCCCACCCGGAGCGGGCTGCGGGGCGGCGCGGACGTAGTCGTCGTAGTCCCGGGTGCCGACCACGTGGCGGATCGCGAGGTCGTTGCGGTGCGCCCAGCGCGGCACCGCCCCGCGCACCGCCTCGTTGATCTGCCGGGAGCCGAGCGAGCCGCTGAACACGGCGACGACCTTCGCGTCGACCGGCAGCTCGAGCTGCTCGCGAGCGACGCGGCGGTCACGAGCGCGGTCGACGGCGCGGATCTCCGGGCGCAGCGGGTTGCCGGTGACCGTTGCCCGGGGCAGGTCGGTGCCGTCGAAGGAGACGGCGGCGGCGCGGGCGAAGCGCCCGATCAGCCGGTTGGCGGCCCCGGCGCGCACGTTCTGCTCGAGGATCACGATCGGCACCCGCAGCACCACGGCGGCGAGCGCGCACGCCACGCTGGCATGGCCGCCCAGCGCGACCACCACGGCCGGTCGCCGGCGCCGGAGGATGGCAAAGGCGCGGGCCAGGCCGCGCACGATGCCGAGGGCGGCGCCCACGTTGGCGAGCGTCAGCCGGCGCTGGATGCCGCGGCCTGGCAGCTCGTCGAGCGTGAAGCCCGCGTCGGGCACGAGCCGGGCCTCGACGCCCCGGTCGCTGCCGACGAAATGGATGGCGGCCCGGGCGTGGCCGGCAGCCACCAGGGCCTCGGCCACGGCCAGGCCGGGCAGCAAGTGCCCCGCGGTGCCGCCACCGGCGATCACGGCCCAGCAGCGGGCGGGGGACGTGGGCTCCGGCGAGGCGGACTCGGCAGCCATCACCCGACTGACACGGCGGACCGGCGGCGCCGGGATGGCCGGGAGTCGGCGACGGGATGGCGGGACACGTTGAGCAGGAGGCCGGTGGCGGCCAGGTTCACGAGCAGGGACGAGCCGCCGAACGACAAGAACGGCAGCGGCACGCCGGTGATCGGCAGGATCCCGATGACCGCACCGATGTTGATGATCGCCTGGACCATCATCCAGGCGGTCACGCCGACGGCGACGAGCATGCCGAAGCGGTCACGGGCCCGGGTGGCGGCCCACGCGCCGATGCCACCCAACGTGAGGAACAAGAAGACGACGATCACGCCCCCGATCATGCCGAACTCCTCGCCGATGATCGCAAAGATGAAGTCGGTGTGGGCGTACGGCAGGAAGCCCCACTTGGCCCGCGACGAGCCCAGGCCCTTGCCCAGCAAGCCGCCGTCGGCCAGGCCGACCATCGACTGGATGGTCTGGTAGCCGGTGTTCGACGGGTCCTTCCACGGGTCGAGGAAGCGCAGGAAGCGGGCCCGCCGGAACGGCGTGCTGGCCACCGAGAAGGCCGCGGCCGCCACTCCGACCAGGGTGACGCCGGTGAGCGGCGTGAGCGGGGTGCCGGCCGCGTAGAGCATGGCCAGGACCATCGTGGCGAGGATCACCGTGGTGCCCAGGTTGGGCTGCATCATGATCAGCGCGGCGGCGCCGCCCAGGTAGACGAGCACCGGGGCCAGCGTCCAGCGCCAGTCGCGGATGAGGTCGGCCCGATCGGCCAGCAGGTCGGCCACGAAGATCAGCAGCGCGAACTTGGCGAACTCGGAGGGCTGGATCTGCAGCGGCCCGACGGCGATCCAGCGGGTGGCGCCGTTGGCCGACGCGCCGATGCCGGGGACGAGGACGAGGACGAGCAGGCCGAACGCGCCGGCCAGCCAGAGCTTGGCGTGGCGCCGCCAGAAGCCGACGTCGACGTACATGAAGACGGCCAGGGCGACGAGCCCGAACACCGTCCACATGGCCTGCTTCTCGAAGTATGACCACGGCGTGCCGGTCTGGCGCAGCGCAGTGACCGACGAGGCCGACAGCACCATCACCAGGCCGATCATGTTCAGCACGGTGACGACCGCCGCGAGCAGCCAGAACGCGCCGGTGGCCTCGCCGGGCGGCGGGGGCAGGCGCAGGCGGCGCACGCGGGTGCCCACGGATGCCGCGCGGCGCTCGTGGCGGCGGCTGAACGGCGCCGTGGCGGTCATGTCGACGCGCCTGTGCGCTCGCGGACCGCCCGCTGGAAGTCGTCGCCGCGCTCCGCGTACGAGCGGTACCAGTCGAACGAGGCGCAGCCCGGCGACAGCACGACCGCGTCGCCGGCCTCGGCCAGATCGGCGGCGGCGGCCACGGCGGCATCCATCGACGCGGCCAACGTGACCGGCCGGAGGCCGGTGAAGGCCTCGGCGACCTCGCGGGCGGCATCGCCGATGGCCACCACCGCCCGCAGGTGCGGCGCCGCGGCCTGCAGGGCGCGGAGATCGAGGCCCTTGTTGCGGCCGCCGGCGATCAGCACGACCGACGGGAACCCGGCCACGGCCGCCAGCGTGGCGTGCGGCGCGGTGGCCTTGGAGTCATCGAACCACTGCACGCCCCCAGCCTCGCCGACCAGCTCGACGCGATGGGGGAGCCCCCGAAAAGTCGTGAGCACGTGCCGGATGCCGTCGAGGGTCGCTCCCCCACCCAGCGCCGTGGCCGCCGCGGCAAGCGCGTTGGCGAGGTCGTGGGGCAACGCCCGGGGCAGCTCGTCCGCGGCCAGGAGGTCGACGTCGCCGGGGCCGACGAGCCGGCCGTCGGCGACCCGCCAGTCCGCCGCCGACCCGAGGCCGAACGTCTGCACGGCCGGCAACGACGCCGCATGGCGCATCACGACCGGATCGTCGGCGTTGGCGACGGCGAGGTCGTCGGCACCGCTGCGCGCCCAGATCCGGGCCTTGGCCGCCTCGTAGCCGCCGAGGCTCACGTGCACGTCCTGGTGGTCGTCGGCGAAGTTCAACCAGGTCGCGACGCGTGGGTGGAACCACGAGGCGAACGTCAGCCGGAACGACGAGGCCTCGACCACGAACACGTCGGTGGCCGGGTCGTCGATGGCGGCGACGAGCGGGACCTCGGTGTTGCCAGCCGCGACCGCAGCCACGCCCGACGCCAGGAGCATCTCGGTGACCATGGTGGTGACGGTGGTCTTGCCGTCGGTGCCGGTGACGGCCAGGAAGGGTCGGGCGTCCCACAGGCTGGCGAGATCCAGCTCGCTGCGCACCGGCACGCCGGCCTGCTCGGCCAGGCCGAACACCCGGTGGGTCTCGGGCAGGCCGGGCGTCGGGAGCACGGCGTCGGCCGCCGCGACCAGCGAGGCGAGGGCGTCGGTCGACGGCGCTTCGACGAGCGTCACGCCCGCGCCGCGGGCCGCGTCGCGCATGGCGTCGGTGGGGTGGTCGTCGACCGCGGTGACCGGCACGCCCCGCGCCAGCAGGGCCCGCGCCACCGCCTGGCCGGTGATCGCGTAGCCGACGACGAGCGGCCGCGTCGGGCCGACGCGAGCCGCGGACATCAGCGCCCGCAGCTCAGCGGGGGCACGGGCAGGCGGGTGAAGTCGGCGTAGAACATGCCGAGCGCGAGGGCCGTGGCCAGGCCGGCGATGATCCAGAAGCGGACGATGACCGTGGTCTCGGGCCAGCCCCGCAGCTCGTAGTGGTGGTGGATGGGCGCCATCCGGAAGATGCGGCGGCCGAACAGCCGGAAGCTGCTCACCTGCAGCACGACCGAGACCGTCTCCACCACGAACAGCGCACCGACCACCGGCAGCAGCAGCGCCGTGCTGAGCGTCAGGGCCAGCCCGGCCAGGGCCGCGCCGATCGCCAGCGAGCCCGTGTCGCCCATGAAGATGCGCGCCGGGGGCGCGTTCCACCACAGGAAGCCGCAGCAGGCCCCGAGCATGGCCGCCGACACCACCGCGAGGTCGAGGGCGTGGGGGACGCCGTAGATGCATGGGTTGCGGAAGGCCCAGAAGCCGATGACCGTGAAGGCGATGAAGGCGAACAGCGAGGAGCCCGCGGCCAAGCCGTCGAGGCCGTCGGTGAGGTTCACGCCGTTGGTGCTGGCCAGGATCAACACGACGCACCAGATCACCCAGCCGATCTTGCCGAAGTTGATGTGGAGGAGCTGCGAGCCCGAGAACGAGCTGTAGCGGGTGAACGACAGCTCGGTGTGCACGCCCGTGTACTTGACGGTGGCGGTGCCGAAGCCGATGGCCACGATGAGCAGGCCCAGGATCTTCATGCGCTTGCTGAGCCCGAGGTTCCGCTCGCGCTTGACCTTGATCCAGTCGTCGGCGAACCCCACGAGGCCGGCGCCGACGACCAGGAGCAGCACGAAGATGCCCGAGCGGGTGAACACGACCCGGCTGCGGATGTGGGCCACCGCGTAGCCGGCGACGCCGCCGATCACCACCGCGATGCCGCCCATCGTGGGCGTGCCGGCCTTGGTGTGGTGACCCCGTGGCCCTTCCTCGCGGATGGGCTGGCCCACGCGGTGCGCCTTGAGCCACTGGATGAGGTAGCGGCTGCTGACGAGCGAGACCGACAGGCCGATGCTGCCGGCGATCAGGAGGGCGATCACCGGGCGGTTCCGGGCCCGGGATGGCCGGCGGCGCGCAGCAGCTCGCGGGCGACGGCGCGGTCGTCGAACGGCAGGACGTCACGGCCGATCGTCTGGGTCGTCTCGTGGCCCTTGCCGGCCACCACGACCACGTCGCCGGGCTCGGCGCGGGCCAGGGCGGCCGCAATCGCCGCCCGCCGATCGGGCTCGATCAGCAGCTCGTTCGCGGTCCGCAGTCCCTCATGCACGTCCGCCATGATCGCAGCCGGATCCTCCCCCCTCGGATTGTCGGTGGTCAGGACGGCCAGATCGGCCCCTTCGGCCACCGCGGCGCCCATGGCCGGACGCTTGGTCCGGTCCCGGTTGCCGCCGGCCCCGAACACGGCCAGGACCCGGCCGGAACCGGCCAGCTCGCGGGCGGTGAGCAGCACCTGCTCGAGGCCGTCAGGCGTGTGCGCGTAGTCGACGACGACGAGGAAGGGCTGGCCCTCGTCGACCAGCTCGAAGCGGCCCGGCACCGGCGGGACCATAGCCAGCCCGGCGGCCACCTCGGCCGCCGAAAGGCCCAGCTCGGCCGCGGCGGTAGCAGCCGCGAGCGCGTTCGAGACGTTGAAGCGCCCGGCGAGCCCGAGCCGGACCGTCTCGCCGCGCCAGGTGAACGCCGAGCCGGCCGGGCCGAGCTGCAGATCGGTCGCATCGTCGAGCGAGAAGCCGACCGTGGGGATGGTGGCCGCGTCGCGGAGCAGGCGCCCGTGCGGGCTGTCGAGGTTCACGACCGCGCGGTCCGACAGGCGGGGGTCGAACAGCTTGGCCTTGGCCTGGAAGTACGACTCCATGTCGCCGTGGAAGTCGAGGTGATCGCGGCTGAGGTTGGTGAAGACGGCGACGCGGAAGCGGGTGCCGTCGACCCGCTGCAGCTGGAGCGCGTGAGACGACACCTCCATCGCCACGCTGTCGTGACCCTCCGCCAGCAGCGCCGCGAAGCGGGCCTGCAGCTCGGGGGCCTCAGGCGTCGTGCGGGCGCCGGTCAGCGTGCCGATCACGCCGCAGCGGCGGCCCGCAGCCTCGAGGATCGCGGCCAGGAGGTGGGCGACGGTGGTCTTGCCGTTCGTGCCGGTGATGCCGACCACGGCCAGCTGGGCGGAAGGGTGGCCGTGCACCGCGGCCGCCAGCGGCCCCATGGCCGCCCGCACCGACGCCACCTGCACCTCCGGCACACCGAGGCCGAGGGGCCGCTCGCAGAGGAGCGCGGTCGCGCCCGCGGCGACCGCCGCGGGCGCGAAGTCGTGGCCGTCGAGCCGCTCGCCGGGCACGCAGCAGAACATCGACCCCGGACCGACCAGCCGCGAGTCGTGGTCGAGGCGCGTGACGTCGACGGTGGGGTCGCCGACGACGAGCGCCCCCGCCAAGGCGGGGGCGCTGGACGAGTCGGCCAAGGCGGACGCGAGCTCCACGCGCCTAGGGCGTCCGGGCCGCGGTCGTCGTGGTCGGGCTCAACGTGGTCGTCGTGCCGCCGGCGGTCGGCAGGCGATCGCCGCTGCTCGTCAGCGCGCTCGCGCTGACCTGGGGGATGTTCGTGGCGTCGGCGGCCACGATGGCCGGCGGCGGGATGCGGTAGAGGCGCAGTGCGTAGGTCGCCAGGCGGGCGAACACCGGGGCCGCCGTGTCGGCCGCGTAGATCGAGGTGGTGGGCTCGCGGACCACCACGATGATCGAGAGGTCGCCGCCCTCGACCATGCCGGCGAACGTGGCCATGTAGTGGTAGTTGCCCTGGGCGTCCAGGTAGCCGTCGGCCTTGTTCGTGCCGCCGTGCTGGGGGATCCGGGCCGTGCCGGTCTTGCCGGCGATGTCGTAGCCGGGCACCTTGGCCTGGCTGCCGGTCCCTGCGCGCACCACCTGGGTCATCATGCCGCGCATCGAGCGGGCGGTCGCGACCGACACGACCCGCCGGCTGGCCGGCGGCGGGGTCGAGCGGCGTCCGTCGCCGCTGTCGGTGGCGGCCACGAGCTTGGGTGGGACGTAGACGCCGTCGTTGGCGACCACGTTGTAGGCGCTCAGCATCTGCAGCGCGGTGACCGAGATGCCCTGGCCGATCGGGATCGAGCCGATCGACGTGCCCGACCACTGCTTCAGCGGCAGCATCAGGCCGCGCGTCTCACCCGGGAACCCGAGGTCGGTCTTCTCGCCGAAGCCGAACTTGCGCAGATAGGAGTCCAGGCGCTGCGGGCCGAGCTGCTGGCCGATCTTGATCGACCCGACGTTGGACGAGTCGGCCAGGATGTCGGTGGCCGTCCACTGCACGGTCGGGTGCGGGTGAGAATCGGTGAAGTAGTGGTCGGCGACCTGCAGGCCGAACGGCACGGTGAAGGTGGTGCTGGGCTGGATCAGCCCCTCCTCCAACGCTCCCGACAGCGTGATCACCTTGTTGACCGAGCCGGGCTCGAACGTCGACGTCACCGCGGCGTTGTCCGCGGTCGGGCCCATGCTGCCGTCGGCCTGCGGCCCCACGTTGGCCATCGCCAGGATCTCGCCGGTGCTCGGGCGAGTGATGATGGCCATGCCGCCCTTCGCCTGCGTGGCCAGCACCTGATCGGTGAGCGCTCGCTCGGCCTCGAACTGCAGCGACTGGTCGATGGTGAGGTAGAGGTTCTGGCCGGGCTTGGCCGGCACGACCTGGCGGTGGCCGCCGGCGATCGTGCCGCCGCCGTGCGCCTTCTCGAACACGAGCCGGCCGAACTTGCCGTTGAGCACGGCGTTGTACTGCTGCTCGAGGCCCGAGCTGCCGGCGGTGCCGTCGGTGCTCACGCCACCGATCAGCGAGCGGGCCAGCGACCCGCTGGGCTGGTACCGGCGGTACTCGTCGTAGGTGCCGATGCCGGGCAGCGCCAGCTTGGCGAGCTGCTTGGCCACACCGTCGGACACGGTGTGGGCGAGGATCTGGAACCGGTTCGTCGCCCGCAGCTTGGGCTCGATCACGGCACGGTCGAGACCGAGGATCGGCGCCAGCGTGCTCGCGGTCTGGGCCGGGTCGACCACACCCTTGGGGTCGGCGAACACCGTGGGCTGCGGGATCGACATGGCGAGCGCGCGGCCGTCGCGGTCGTACAGCACGCCGCGTGCCGCGGGCAGCTCGCGCCAGCCCGTGCGCTGCTCGAGCCCGTAGGCCACGTAGCGGCGCGAGCCGATGACCTGCAGGTCGGCCAGGCGGGCGACCACGGCGGCGAACGCCAGCACGAACGCGATCACCAGGCCCGAGAGCCGGCGCTGCGTGCGCCGTCGCGCGGCGGCACCGTCGCCGTCGATGCGGATCGGGGCCC
>JAODBM010000074.1 GCA_025463985.1 Acidimicrobiales bacterium | reverse complement strand
CGGCGCGGGTCCGGGCGCGGCCCGGCGGAGCTGGGTACCGCCGCGGGGCGCGCTGCTGGGTCGGCGGGCGTCGGGCGGCGCGCCACGGGCGGGGGCGGCACCGGCGGCTCGGGAGGTGGCACCAGCGCGTCGATGGGGTGGATGCGCACCTCGGACGGCAGGCCGCCGACGCCGGGCACCGGTCCGTCGCCGACCGTATCGATGGTCTGGTACGGGCGCCGGTCGTAGGTGCCGGTGCCTCGCTCGCTCGGCCGGCGGAGGCGCCGGTTGGGCCGGCGCCGGCCATCGACGAACACGACGATGGCGAGCACGAAGGCCGCGAGGGCACCGGCGGCCAGCAGCCACGGCGTGGTGCGGGTGATCGAGCGGTGCGAGTCGACCGGCACCGGCGGATCGCCGACGCGCGCCGCGTAGGTCCGGGCCACGCCCGGCAGGTGGACGCGCAGCGAGAACGGTGCGGCGTCCGCCAACGGCCGTCCCCCCAGCAGCAGCTTGAGCTCGTCGGGCGTCCGGCCGAGCGGCTTGCCGTCGAGCAGGCGGGTGAGCTCGGCGTCACCGAAGGACGCGAGCCCCCTCGAGAGGTCGATCGTGCCCTTCACGCCGTAAGAGGTCGAGGCGAACGAGTGCGTTCGGGTGACCGAGAAGTCGCGGAGCGGGCCGGTCGGACCGGTCAGCTCGCTCAGCACCCGGCCGGCGTCCGCGGCCCTCGCGAAGCGCTTCTGCGCCGTCACCGTGACCCCGCCGCCCGGCGCCGGCACGGGGCCGGTGATCGTCCAGCCTGCCTTGCGCAGGTCGGCCGTCCGCAGCTGGCCGGCGAGGTCGGGGATGCGGGCTGCCGCCTCGGCGTCTAGGGCGACGGTGGCGGTGACCGTCCCGCTCCCGTCAGGCAGGACGGTCAGGTCGACGTCGGTGCGCACCTGGCAGCCGGCGAGCAGCACCAGGGCGGCGACCAGGAGCCCGCACAGGCGTGCGCTGGGGCGGCGGCGCGTTCGGGTAGCCACGGGGTCGGCAGCGTACTCGTCCTCCACCGCCGCCCGGGTTGCGGCCGGGACGCGAACGGGCCCCCGCCGCAGCAGGGGCCCGGAACGCGTGGTGTGGTTCGGCTACTCGGTGGGACCGGCCTCGGCCAGCTCGACCGCCGGGGGCTCGAAGCCCTCGACCGACCGGAACACGATGACCGGCTCGCCGCCGGCCTCGGGATCGGGCTCGGCGTCGACGATGATCATCTCCCCGGCCCGGAACTGCTTGTAGAGCAGCCGCTCGGACAGCGGATCTTCCACGAGGCGCTGCAGGGCCCGGCGCAGCGGACGAGCACCCATGGTGGGGTCGTAGCCGCGGTCGACCAGCAGCGTCTTGGCCGCCTCGGTGAGCTCGATGCCGATGCCTTGCGCCTCGAGCTGGAGGCTCGTGCGCTTGACCATGAGGTCGACGATCTGGGTGACCTCGGGCTTGGACAGCTCGTGGAACACGATCGTCTCGTCGATGCGGTTCAGGAACTCCGGCCGGAAGTGCTGCTTCAGGGCCTCGTTGACCTTCTCCTTCATCTTTTCGTAGGTCACGGCCTCGTCGGACTTGCCGAAGCCGACGTTGGCCCGGCGCAGGTCCTGCGTGCCCAAGTTGGAGGTCATGATCAGCACGGTGTTGCGGAAGTCCACCGAGCGGCCCTGGCTGTCGGTCAGCCGGCCCTCTTCGAGGATCTGCAGCAGCGTGTTGAACACGTCGGGGTGGGCCTACTCGATCTCGTCGAACAGCACCACCGAGAACGGCTTGCGCCGCACGGCCTCGGTCAGCTGGCCGCCCTCCTCGTAGCCCACGTAGCCGGGGGGCGAGCCCACCAGGCGGCTGACCGTGTGCTTCTCCATGTACTCCGACATGTCGAGCGCGATCAGCGACTGCTCGTCGCCGAACAAGAACTCGGCGAGCGTCTTGGCCAGCTCGGTCTTTCCGACGCCGGACGGGCCGAGGAAGATGAACGAGCCGCTCGGGCGCTTGGGATCCTTGAGGCCGGCACGGGTGCGGCGGATGGCCTGGCTGACCGCCTTGATGGCGTTCTCCTGGCCGATGACCCGCTTGTGCAGCTCGTCCTCCATGCGGAGGAGCTTGGCCGTCTCTTCCTCGGTGAGCTTGTAGACGGGGATGCCGGTCCAGATCGAGAGCACCTCGGCGATCGACTCCTCGTCGACCTCGTCGAACAGGTCGACGCCGGAGGCCTTGATCTCGGCCTCCTTGGCCTCCTTCTCGCCGAGCAGCTCCTTCTCGCGGTCGCGCAGGCGGCCGGCCTCTTCGAAGTTCTGCGCCTCGACGGCGTCCTTCTTCTGCTGGACGACCTGGCCGATCTGGTTCTCGAGCTCCTTGTAGTCCGGCGGCGTCTCCATGCGCTTGATGCGCAGGCGCGAGCCGGCCTCGTCGATGAGGTCGATGGCCTTGTCGGGCAGGTGGCGATCGGAGATGTACCGGTCCGCGAGGTTGGCCGCAGCCACCAGCGCCTGATCGGTGATCGTGACCCGGTGGTGCGACTCGTAGCGGTCGCGCAGGCCCTTCAGGATCTCGATCGTGTGGGCCACGGTGGGCTCTTCGACCTTGATCGGCTGGAAGCGGCGCTCGAGCGCAGCGTCCTTCTCGAGGTGCTTGCGGTACTCGTCGAGCGTGGTGGCGCCGATGGTCTGCAGCTCGCCGCGGGCCAGCATGGGCTTGAGGATCGACGCGGCGTCGATCGCGCCCTCGGCGGCACCGGCCCCCACGAGCGTGTGCAGCTCGTCGATGAACAGGATGATGTCGCCGCGGGTGCGGATCTCCTTGAGCACCTTCTTGAGGCGCTCCTCGAAGTCGCCGCGGTAGCGCGACCCGGCCACGAGGGCACCGAGGTCGAGCGTGTAGAGCTGCTTGCCGGTGAGCGTCTCGGGCACCGTGTCAGCTGCGATCGCCTGGGCCAGGCCCTCGACGATGGCGGTCTTGCCGACGCCGGGCTCGCCGATGAGCACCGGGTTGTTCTTGGTGCGGCGCGAGAGCACCTGCATGACGCGCTCGGTCTCGCGGGCCCGGCCGATGACCGGGTCCAGCTTCTTGTCGCGAGCGAGCTGGGTGAGGTTGCGGCCGAACTGGTCGAGCACGAGCGAACCGGAAGGCGTCTGCTCCCCGGAGCCGCCGGACGTGGCGCCCGCCTTCTCTTGGCCGCCGGGCGCGGTGCCCGGGCCGGCGTAGCCCGACAGCAGCTGGATGACCTGCTGGCGCACGCGGGAGAGGTCGGCGCCGAGCTTCACGAGCACCTGGGCCGCCACGCCCTCGCCCTCACGGATGAGGCCGAGGAGGATGTGCTCGGTGCCGATGTAGTTGTGGCCGAGCTGCAGCGCCTCGCGGAGCGACAGCTCGAGGACCTTCTTGGCCCGCGGCGTGAACGGGATGTGCCCGCTGGGCGACGAGCCGCCCTGGCCGATGATCTCCTCGACCTGGCTGCGCACGGCTTCGAGTGAGATGCCGAGCGATTCGAGGGCCTTGGCGGCGACGCCTTCCCCCTCGTGGATGAGACCGAGCAGGATGTGCTCGGTGCCGATGTAGTTGTGGTTGAGCAGACGCGCTTCTTCTTGCGCCAGCACCACGACCCTGCGGGCCCTATCGGTGAACCGTTCGAACAACTCCGTGCCTCCCGACCGGATCGATGCGTGGGGCGAAGCCGGCGACGCTTGTGCCAGCGCCCTTGCCCGCTCAGGCAAGTGTAACCGTGACCCTCAGGATCCCACGCTCGTCCATCGGCCACCGGGACCGGAGATGAAGGGAGACGAGTGCCCGCGGTCACAGCGTCCGCCTTGTCATCCGTGTGGGCGCCTGCCCTAGCCTCGCCTGCCATGGCTGCCCACCCGCTCCTGGCCCTGCCGGCGATGGAGGGCGACCGGGCCCGGGTCGAGGCCGAGCTGCGGGCCGCGGTGCAGACGCCGACCGCCGCCCTGACCGAGATGGCCGGCCACCTGATCGGTGCCGGCGGCAAACGGGTGCGCCCTCTGTTCGCCGTGGCGGCGGGCGCGTGCGCGGCTGGGCACGAGGGTCCGGTGAGCGTCGAGGTCATCCGCGGTGGGGTCGCCGTCGAGCTCGTGCACCTCGGGTCGCTCTACCACGACGACGTCATCGACGAGGCCGTCACCCGCCGCGGCATCGAGAGCGTCAACGGGCGCTGGGGCAACCTGCGGGCGATCCTGTCGGGCGACTTCCTGCTGGCCAAGGCGTCGGAGCTGGCCGCGTCGCTCGGCACCGAGGTCGCCGGCCTGCTCGCCGCCACCATCGGGCGGCTCTGCGAGGGCGAGGTGCTCGAGCTGCAGGACGCGTTCCAGGTCGATCGCAGCGAAGAGGCCTACCTCGCGTCGATCGACGGCAAGACGGCCTCGCTGCTCGCTACCGCGGCCCGCATCGGCGCGATCGTCGCCGGCTTGCCGCGACCGGACATCGACCGCCTCACTGGGTTCGGCACGGCGTACGGCAGCGCGTTCCAGATCGTCGACGACGTGCTCGACCTCGTGGCCACCGACGAGCAGCTCGGCAAGCCCGCGGGCCACGACCTGGTCGAGGGCGTCTACACGTTGCCGGTGCTCCGCGCGCTCCAGGGCCCTGAGGGCGACGAGCTGCGCGCGCTCCTGGGGGCGCCGCTGACCGTCGAGGCGTCCGAGCGGGCCCGCAAGCTCGTGCGCGCCGGCGACGGCATCGACTCGGCCGTGGCCACCGCCCGCGCCTACGCCGACGAGGCCGCGGCCCTGCTCGAGCCGCTCGCCGACCGACCGGCCGCCCGTGCGCTCCAAGCCGCTGCAGGCCAGTTGGTCGACGACCTCAACGACGTGCGCTCGTAGCGCGCTCGCCGTGCGCTACCGCTCACCCGCGCAGCTCACGGTTCGCGGCTGACCGACGTCAGCCGCCATCGACCTGCGGGTGATGCGGCCGGAGCGAGGCGTCGGCGCCACGTCGAGCGGGCGCGCACTACGGCGCCATCACGTGCAGGGCACCGGCCCGGACTCGGTAGCGGAGCGGGGTGGCGAGGGAGATGACCTCGCCATCGATGGCGACTCGCAGGTGGCCGGTGCGGGCGCGGATCTCGAGCTCGGTCACCTCGAACCGGTCCAGGTGCGTGGCCGTCTCGGTGCCCCGCAGGAGCGCGTGGATCGCCGTGCGGACCAGGCCCCAGCGCGACACGACGTCGGCGACGTACACGCAGAGGTGCCCCCCGTCGAGCGCACAACGGTCGCCGACCCGGCTGTCGGCGTCGTCGTAGGAGCCGTTGCCGATGAACACGAACGGCGTGCGCACCCGCCGCCGGACCGCGCCGTCAGGGGAGGTGATGGTGAGCCGGTGCAGCGGGAACCGGCGCAAGACGTGGAACGCGGCGACGGGCACCGCCCGCACCTTCCCCCACCCCCGCTCTTCACGGAGGTCATCGCGGATGTCGACCATGACGGGGTACGCGCCGATGACCGAGTTGTTGACGAAGACCCGGCCGTTGACCTCGCCGACGTCGATCGCGCGTGACGTTCCCCCAGCGAGCGCCACCGCCGCGGCGTCGAGGTCGGTCGGCAGCCCGAGGTCCCGCGCGAAGTGGTTGAACGTCCCGAGCGGCAGGACGCCGAGCACCAGCTCGCTGCCCGCGGCCACGGCGGCCGCCGATCCCACCGTGCCGTCGCCACCAGCGACCACGACGGCGTCGGGCGTCTCCCGCCAGGCCTTGTGGACCTCCTCGTCCATGTGCCGGGGGTCGAACGTGCGGACCGAAGCGTCGACCCCGGCGGCGGTCAACGCCCGCTCGATGTCGGCGACCTGCGCGTCGGCCTCGTCGGCGTCGACCGAGCCCGCCCCGCAGTTGACGAGCACCTGGAGTCGCATCGCCGGACACGGTAGGCGGGCGCCGCTGCGAATCCCGGCCCGGGAATCGACGGGCGTCAGCCGGCGAGTCGGTCCGCGGCCTGGTCGACCGGGCGGGCGGCGCGGTCGAGGAAGTCGAGGACCGTCCGGTTGAACTCGCGGGCGTGCTCCACCATGAACAGGTGGGCGCCGCCACGCACGACGGCGAGCTCGGCACCAGGGATCAGCGACGCGACCTCTTCGGAGTCGCCGAGCGTGGTCAGGACGTCCTGGCTGCCGACCAGCACCAGCGCGGGCACATCGACCCCGGCGAGCTCGCCCCGCAGGCTGTCGTCCATGGCGAGGATGCCCTCGAGCTGCGCGACGAACGCGTGGGCCGGCACGCTCATCGCCAGGGGGCCGAGGATGCTGATGGCCGGCCACAGGCGGCGCAGCGACCGCGGGCCCACGAGCCAGCGCAGGTTGCGACGCACGAGCTCGGGCATGCCGACCGTGACCGCCTGCTCGGCCCATTCGGCCAGCAGGTCACGGCGCCAGGGCTGGTGCTGGCAGGCGGTGCAGGCGAGCACGAGCGACCGCACGCGCTCGGGATGGCGGACGGCGATCGCCTGGCTGATGATGCCGCCCATCGAGGCGCCGAGGACGTGGGCTGACGCGACCCCGGCGGCGTCCAGCGCGGCGAGGGCATCGGTGGCCATGGTCTCGATCTCGTACGGACCGGGCGGGCGGTCGGAGCGGCCGACGCCGCGGTTGTCGACCGCGATGCAGCGGAACCGCGCGGCGAGCGCCCGCCGCTGCATGATCCACCCGCGGGCGTCCGCGCCGAGGCCATGGACGAGCAGCAAGGGCTCGCCGTCGGGACGCCCGAACACGTCGTAGGCGATCTGCGTCCCATCGCTGGCTGCAGTCGCCGGCATGGCTCGCCAACCTACCCGGGACCGTCAACAACGCCCGAAAACTCTGGTTCGCGGCGTCCGACCGGCACAGGTCGGCCGCGCGGAGCCCTCAGCCGAACGGCCAGCGGGCCCGGGCCGCCTCGTCGAGGAGCGCTTGCACGCGGGCTTGGGTCGACTCGGCCAGCTCGGCGGCGGCCAGCGGGCCCGCGCGCCGGATCGGCTGCACCGGCTCACCCACCAGCACCCGCCAGCGGCGGCCGCACTCGCGTCCGACCAGCGCGACCGGCAGCACCGGCGCACCGGTGGCGAGCGCAGGTTCGAGCGAGGCGACGGTGAGCTCGCCCGCCACGGCTCGGGGTCGGACCTGCCGCTGCATGGGCACGCCCACGAGCTGACCGGCCCGCAGCAGGCCGCTGATCTCGTCGGGCCGGTCGAGCACGCCACCCATGCGCCGCATGACCGGACCGACCGGCGCGACGTCGGGGATGCCGATCGTGCGCACGAAGCGGCCACCGCTGATGCGCATGCCGCGCGCGAGCACCCACGGCTCGCTGAGGCCGAACCGCCGGTTGAACGCGAGGACCGCGGGCCCGACGACCGGCAGGTTCTCGGCCCCGCGCACCTCGATGCGCCAGCGGGCGGCGAGCACCGGGTTGACGAGGTGCACGAGATCGGGGTCGAGGCCCCACTCGTCGACGTCGAAGTCGCCGTCCATCCGGCGGCGGACGCCGGCAAGAAGCCCGGTGGACTCTTCCATGGACTCGATCGGCTCGCCCGCCACCTCGGTCATGAGGGGCTCACCGCGACCGAGGCGACGGTCTCCCAGTCGTAGAGCTGACGGACGACGTCGGGCGTGGAGCGGGCCGAGATGCCGAGCGCGCTGCGCGCGGCGGAGCCATCCGCGCAACGACCGCGCAGCAGCAGCTCGCGCACGTGGAGCGGCAGCGGCGCACCGAGCACCTCGGCGGCGACGCGCGCCGCGACCCAGGCCGGCCCGGCCACGGGCAACGGCAGCCGGCCACCCATGCGGGCGGCCTGCGAGGCGGTGACGGCGCCGCTGCCGACGACGTTGAGGGGACCGTCGAAGCCGGCATCAAGAGCAGCCAACGTGGCCGCCGCCGCATCCTCCTGGTGCAACAGCGAGAACGGCAGCTCGCTGAAGAGGCCCACGGGCACGACCGGCAACCGCAGGTAGCGACCGAGCGGGCTCGGGACGCTGGGCCCGACGACTGGGGCGAACCGCAGGGCGCAGACCGGCACGTCGGCGGCCAGGCCGGCCTCCGCCGCGACGCGCTCGACGTGCAGCAGCGAGGCGCCGAAGGGCGAGGTCGGCCGGGGCGCCACGAGCTCGTCGGGCCGGGTGGCGGCACCGCGCCGGCGGCCGTAGACCTCGATCCCGGAGCGGACCACGATGCGCCGCAACGACGCGCACTGGGCGGCGGCACCGAGCACCGCGACCGCGGAGACGGCGGTGCCGATGCGTGCGGCGGTGGGTCCGCTGCGGGCGTTGGGCTCGAAGATGCCGAGGTGTACGACGGCTTGGGGTTCGAAGTCGCGGACGAGCCGCACGGCCGTGCGACGGTCGCGGGGATCGACTCGGTGGAACTCCGCCCGGGTGATCCGCCGGCGGGGTGGGTCGAGGTCGATGCCCAGGATCTCGTCGAAGCCGTCGGTCGCCTCCAGCAGGTTGGTCACCCGCGTGCCCAGCTGGCCGCCCATGCCGGTGAGGAGCACCCTCATGCGCCGGGCTCGGGGGTCTCTGGAGCCTCGGCGCCCTCGGTCGGCGCGTCCGCCGGCGACGCATCGCCGCGCTCCTGTTCGGGTCGCAGGGTCGGGAACAGCACCACGTCGCGGATCGAGCTGACGTCGGCGAGCAGCATCACCAGCCGGTCGATGCCGACGCCGAGTCCGACCGTCGGCGGCAGGCCGTAGTCGAGGGCCCGCAGGTAGTCCTCGTCCACGACCATCGCCTCGTCGTCACCGGCGTCCTTCTGGCGGGCCTGCGCCTCGAAGCGGGCCCGCTGGTCGTCGGGGTCGACCAGCTCGCTGAACCCGTTGCAGAGCTCGCGTCCGGCCACGATCCCTTCGAACCGCTCGGTCATGCCGGCTTGGGACCGGTGGGCGCGGGCCAGCGGCGAGACCTCTTGCGGGTAGTCGGTGACGAACACCGGGTCCCACTGGGCGGCCTCGGCCGTCTTCTCGTACAGCTCGAGCAGCAGCTTGCCTGGGCCGTGGCCGTCCTTCCACGGCACGTCGTGCTCGTCGCACAACGCCCGCAGCTCGGCGATCGGCGTGTCGAGGTCGACCCGCCGCCCGATCTGCTCCTCGATCAGCTCGGACATGGACGCCCGACGCCACGGCGCCGACACGTCGAGGTCGCGGCCCTGGTAGGTGAGCTTGGTGCTGCCGCAGAGCTCGGTGGCGAGGTGGGCGACCAGCTGCTCGGTGAGCTCCATGTGCACCGACCAGTCGCCGTAGGCCTCGTACAGCTCGAGCATCGTGAACTCGGGGTTGTGGCGCGGTGAGAGACCCTCGTTGCGGAACACCCGCGCCACCTCGAACACCCGCTCGAACCCGCCGACGACCAGCCGCTTGAGGTAGAGCTCGGGGGCGATGCGCAGGAACAGGTCCTGGTCGAGCGCGTTGTGGTGGGTGACGAACGGCCGGGCCAGGGCGCCGCCGGGGATGG
Source organism: Acidimicrobiales bacterium (assembly GCA_025463985.1). Lineage (GTDB taxonomy): Bacteria > Actinomycetota > Acidimicrobiia > Acidimicrobiales > Iamiaceae > JAODBM01. The sequence goes on along the minus strand of JAODBM010000074.1, from coordinate 7,024 downwards.
GGTGGAACACGGGCGTCTCGACCTCGAGGTAGCCGCGGTCCTCCAGCCAGCGCCGGGTGAGCGACAGCAGGCGGCTGCGGAGCAGGAACACGCGGCGCACGTCGTCGTTGACCCAGAGGTCGACGTAGCGCTGGCGGTAGCGGGTGTCGGGATCGGTGAGGCCGTGCCACTTGTCGGGGAACGACCGGCGGGCCTCGGCCAGCACGATCCAGTCGGTGACCTTCACCGACAGCTCGCCCTTGCGGGTCTTCATGACCTCACCGGTGACCCCGATCCAGTCGCCGAGCGACAGGGCGCCGAGCTCGGCGAACCGAGGGGTGACGTTGGCCGGCGCGAACAGCTGGATGCGGCCGGTCTGGTCCTGCAGCTGGCCGAACAGGAGCTTGCCCTGGCCCCGGCGCAGCATCAGCCGGCCGGCCACGGTGACGACCTCGCCGGTCTCGGTCCCGTCCTCGATGCCGCCGTGCGACGCCTGGAGCGCGGCCGCCGTGGCCGTCGGCTCGAAGCGGTAGGGGATGGCAGGACGTTCGGTCACGCGGGTCGGCTCCGGTGAGAGGGCGGTGGATTCGGCGGCGGCAGACCAGCCAGGCCCTCCAGCCTGCCTGTGCCGCCGCCGGCTGGCCCAACCAGTTCTACTGGTTGCGGGCGAACACGAGCCGAAGGCCGTGCAGCGTGAGCCAGGGCTCGATGTGGTCGATGCTCGCCGTGTAGGGCGCGATCAGCTCGGCCAGGCCACCGGTGGCGACGACGGTCGGTGAGCCCAGCTCATCGATCAACCGCCGGCAGATGCCGTCGACCTGGCCGGCGAAGCCGAACACCGCGCCCGACTGGATCGACTCGACCGTCGTGCGTCCGATCACGTTCTTCGGTTCGACCAGCTCGACGCGTCGGAGGGCGGCGGCTCGCACGTACAGGGCGTCGAGGCTGATCTCCACGCCCGGTGCGATCGCGCCGCCGAGGTACTCGCCGCGGCTGGAGATGGCGTCGTAGGTGGTGGCGGTCCCGAAGTCGATGACCACGACCGGGCCGCCGAACAGGTCGAGACCGGCCACCGCGTTCGCGATGCGGTCGGCGCCCACCTCGCGCGGGTTCTCGGTGAGGATCGGCATGCCCGTCTTGACCCCCGGCTCGAGCACGACCGGCCGGAAGCCGAAGTACTTCTCGGTCATCTCGCGGAACGCGGCGGTGGCGCTCGGGACGACCGAGGAGATGGCGATGCCGTCGATGTCGTCGTCGAACGAGAACCCGTGGAAGCCGAGGAACTCCTGCACCTGCAGGGCGTACTCGTCGCTCGTGCGCCGCCCGTTGGTGTGGATGCGCCAGTGGTCGAGCAGGCCGCGCTCGCAGCGCCCGACGGCGGCCGCGGCCGGGTCGACGTCCAGCAGCGCGTCATCGTCGGCCACCTCGTCGCCGAAGAGACCCACCACGGTCTGCGTGTTGCCCACGTCGATGGCCAAGAGCATCGCCACAGCCTGCCTGCTGGTTGCGGCGCCGTCCCAAACCGCTGCTGGCCGAGGGGCCTCGCGGTGGCTACGAGCGGACGAGGCCGACGGGGGGGACGGCCGGGCGCACCGGGCCGTTGCGGTGGCCCGGGTTGACGACGGCGACCAGCAGCACGATGAGGACCAGCAATGCGAGCACTGACACGACGAACGCGCGCGTGGAGAGGTTGCGCAGCCGGCGAGCCGGCGGGACACGATGGCGGCGGGGAGTCACCGCGCCGCCCACCAGGCTTCGAGCCGGCCCACCCGGTGGGGGCGCAGGCCCCAGCGCCGGGCCCAGCCCCGCCAGCGATCGATGGTGGCCGGGTCGATGGCCGCGGCGAGCGTCGGGTCGAGCACGAGCAGCTGGGCGGGCTCGGGGTTGAGGTCGAAGGGCGCCAGCAGCTCGATCGAGCCGGGGAAGTACGGCGCCACCGACTCGGCGTAGATCTCGCTGCGACGCACCTGGACGCCGTCGGCAGCCACGAGCCTGGCCAGCCGGTGGTAGTCGCCCTCGCCGAGCGTGGCCACCCGCGCGGTCGTCAGCGCGCCGACGCCCACGAGCACCGCGAGCACGAGCGCGCCGACCACCCGCGGCGCGGGCCGACTGCGCTGCAGGAGGTCCACGAGCCCGACGGCCACGAGCAGCACGAGCGGCGCGGTCCAGATGGCCCGGTAGTGCGGCAGGGCCACCGGCGAGAGCGCCAGCGCGCCCGCGAGCGAGAGCACGACCGCCAGGAGGTAGGTCACCACCGGCCGGCGGCGCGACACCACGGCCGCGGCGAGACCGGCGAGGAGCGCGCCGGTCAGGAGCGGCCCGTCGGCATCCCACTGGTAGCGGGCGTTGGCCCACCACGGGCTCCGCGTCCAGATCGAGCCGTCGAGGACCAGCAGGTGACCGATGCGGGCGTGGTCGCGCTGCGTGCGGATCATCTCGCCCATGGCGTGGAAGGCGTCGGCCCCGTAGAACGCGAAGGGCAGCAGGAAGGCGGCGACGGCTACGCCGACGAGCAGGGCCACCTCGGCGGCGAGGCGGCGACGGCCCCAGCGCAGCGCGGCGCCGACCACCACCACCGGCACGATCGCGACCGCCGCGGTCAGCTTCGAGCAGGCCGCGAAGCCCAGCAGCGCGCCGGCGGCTCCCGCCCACACCCGCCCGCCGCCGGTGATCCAGCGCCACCCGCACCACAGCGCGGCGATGAGCAGCGGCCCGGCCACCGCTTCCAGCAGCCCGTAGCGGTCGACGCGGATGTCGGCCGCGGCGTGGCCGGCGACGACGAGGGAGCGGGGCAGGGCGGCGAAGAGGCCGGCGGCCACGATCCCGGTCCACCAGCCGCCGACCCGCCGCCCGAACGCGAACAGCACGACGACCGCGCCCAGGAAGGCCAGCGCGGGCACGACGCGCACGCCGAACGTCGAGCGGCCGGAGACCAGCTCGCCGAGGCCGATCAAGGCCTTCCCCAGCGGCGGGTGCTCGGGGTTGCCGGTCGGGGTGCCGTGCCACAGCGCCCAACCGGCCTGGGCGTACACGTTCTCGTCGAGCTTCCAGTCGGCGCGATCCAACCGCCACAGCGCGTTGACCGCCGCCACCACGAGCACCGCGCCCCACGCCGGCCGCGCCCAGCGGCCAGCCACCCCGTGTTCCGCCACCCGCTCAGACCACGTTGATGTCGAGGCCGATGTCGAGGACGGGCGCCGAGTTGGTGATCGCTCCGCTGGAGACCACGTCGGCGCCGCAGTCGGCGTAGCGGCCGATGGTGTCCAGGGTGATCCCGCCGGAGATCTCGAGCAGGGCCCGCCGGGTGCCGGCGCGGCGGGCGTGGGCGTCGGCCAGCTCGACGGCGGCCCGCACCTCGTCGGGCGACATGTTGTCGAGGAGGATCGCGTCCGCGCCGGCCTCGAGCGCCTCGCGGACCTGGTCGAGACCATCGGCCTCGACGTGGACGGTGCGCCCGGGCCACACGTCCCGCGCCCGCCGCACCGCCTCGTCGATGCCCAGCACCGTTAGGTGGTTGTCCTTGAACATCACCCAGTCCGACAGGTTGCCGCGGTGGTTGACGGCGCCGCCCGCTCGCACCGCGGCCTTCTCCAACGCCCGCAGGCCGGGTGTGGTCTTGCGCGTGTCCCAGACCCGCAGGCGGCCGCCGGCGGCCTGCACGAACGCGCCAGTGAGCGTGGCGATGCCGCTGAGGTGGCCGAGGAAGTTGAGCGCGGTGCGCTCGGCGGTGAGCACGGAGGCCAGCGGCCCACCCACGATGGCGAGCACGGAGCCCGGCTCCACCCGATCGCCATCGTCGACATGCCAGCGGCAGGTGATAGCCGGGTCGACCTGGGCGAAGGTCTCGTCGACGCAGGCCCGCCCGGCCACGACGCCGGCCTGCCGGGCGACCAGGAGGCCGTCGGCCCGGGCGCCGTCGGGCAACAGCGCGGACGTGAGGTCACCCAACGGCACGAGATCCTCGGCCAGGGCCACGGCCACGGCGGCGCGCACGGGCGCGATGGGCGGGTCGAACAGCGGCACGCCTCCACCCTTTCACAGGCGACCTCAGGCGGGGATCGGGAGGTAGGCCAGCTCGTCGAACCGGGCGCTGGGGTCGGCGGCCAGCAGCCCGATGTCGGTGCCCGCCATCGACGGCGGCAGCCTGATCGTGATCGGCCCGCTGCCGACGTCGACCACGAGGCGGTCGCGGTGCACCTCGACGCGCAGCACGACGTGGTCGGTCGGCGCGTCGAAGCCGCCCAAGAGGGTCACGGTGGAGCCGACCACGCGCGCGACCGACCACGACCTCCCCGAGCCGTTGGCCAGCAGGCGGACCTGATCGCGCGCACCCGCGGCGCGCACGACGATGCCGGCGCCCGGCGGCGCGTGCGAGACGCTCACGTGCACGAGCAGGTCGACGCCGCTCGTGGTGACCAGCGCCTGGGTTGGACCCACCTGCAGGGGGTGCGCGGCGCCAGCGTCCGTCACCCAGTGCCCGCCGATCTCGAGCCAGCGCCCGAACCCGGCAGGCGCTCCGAGCGAGCCGCGCTGACCGGTGAACGCGTCGAGCCGCGACCCGGCCGGCGGGAGCCGGCGGTCGAGCTGGCCCTGGCCGGGATAGCCGTTGCCGTCGTGCGCCACCGCGACGACGAGCGACACGACGCCCCACGCCACGAGCGCCCCCGCAGCGACGAGCGCGGCGACCCCGATGGGCGGCACGCCGCGGCGAGGGGGTCGCACGCGCAGCTGGGTCGGTTCCGGATCGGGCACCGGCAGAGCACCGCCTTCGAGGCAAGCCACCCGGGGCGCCCGGGACCGGCCGGTAACCTACCGCCCGTGGGATCCGGGGGACGCCGCTTCCGTTGGTGGCTGGCGGGCGCGACGGCGCTGGCCTTCGCCGTGCGGATCGCCTGGTTGGTGTGGCGCTGGAACGCACCGATCGGCTTCGAAGACGCGTTCTTCTACCACCACCAGGCGAACCTGCTGGCCAGTGGGAAGGGCTTCATCGGCCCGCTGCCGTGGTTCTTCCAGCACCAGGCCGTGGCCGCCGCCGAGCACCCACCGCTGTACTCGCTGTACCTCTCGGTCTTCTCGTTCTTCGGCGGCCGCTCGGTGGGTTGGCACCAGATCGCCACCACCCTGCTCGGCACCGCCACCGTGCCGCTCGTGGGCCTGGCCGCTCGTGAGGTGCGGGGCTGGCGGGTCGGCGTGATCGCCGCGGTGATCGCCGCGGTCTATCCGAACCTCTGGTACCAGAACGGCATCGTCTGGTCCGAGACCATGGCGCAGGCCACCGTCGCGCTCTTCGTGTTCGTCGCCTACCGCTACGTGCGGCGCCCGTCGTCGCGGACGTTGGCCAGCCTGGGGCTGGTGGCCGCGCTGGCCACGATGGCCCGCACCGAGCTCGTGCTGCTGTTCCCCGTCGTCGTGCTGCCGTTGGCGCTGCTCACCGACCCGCTGCCCTGGCGCCGCCGGTTCGCCTGGGCCGGCGCCGCGTTCGTGGCGCTGCTCGTGGGCATCGCGCCGTGGACGGCGATGAACCTCGGCCGCTTCCACGACACCACGACGCTGTCGTCCAACTTCGGCCTCACGATGGCCAGCGCCTCGTGCGACTCGACGTACTACGGGCCGCGCATCGGCTACTGGAGCTTCTGGTGCGCCGAGTCCCGGGGCACGGCGGCGACGCTGGCTGGTGGCGACCAGTCGCAGGTCGACGCGCTGGCCCGGCAGCAAGCCGTGTCGTACGTGCGGGCCAACGCCGGTCGCCTCCCGGCGGTGCTCACGGCCCGGGTGGCCCGGGTGGCGGGGGTCTGGCAACCGTTCCAGCAGGCCGACTTCGACCAGGTCGAGGGCCGGCCTCGGCCGGTGGCCTACGCCGGGCTGACCACCTGGTGGCTCGTGGCCGGCCTGGCCGTGATCGGCACCGTGCGGCTACGGCGGGTCGGTGTCGTGGCGTTCCCGGCGCTGGGCACGGCGGCCATCGTGGCGTTGGCGATGGTGGTCGCGTTCGCGAGCACCCGCTACCGCGCCAGCTGCGAGCCGGCGCTGGTGGTGCTGGCGGCGGTCGGGGTCGAGGCCATCGCCACGCTCGCGGCCACGCAGGCGGCGCGGCGCGCTGAGGTCGCTCAGGGCGACGCGGGCGAGGTCACCCCCGGCTGACGAGAGGTGGGCGGCGACCCACCCGAACCGCCGATGAGCCAGCCGAGGAGCCCCACCACCAGGAACGCGACCACGACGGCCACGACCACGAGGTGCAGGCGCCAGTCCGGGTCGGGCTCGGCGGCCTCGGCGCGGCGGGACGCAGCGGCCCTCGGGGCGTCGACCCGCGCGGACGCGGAGGACGCGGAGGACGCGGCGACGGACTCGTCGGCCGGAAGCCCCAGGCGAGCGCCGCGCGGACCCTCGACGCGCACCGCGCCGACCGCTGACAGGTCAGCGCGCAGCTGCGCGTCATCGATCGCATAGCCCTGCTCGCCGAGTCGGCGCCGCAGGTCGCGCGGGCCACGCACCTCGCCGCTGCGCAGCAACTCCAGCACGACCCGACGGCGCTCGGCGTCGTCAGCCGCCGCCATGGGGGCGCCGCCGGGATCCGGCATCGCCCTACCCCAGGCCCTTCGCGTCCTGCTTGAGGGCCGTGTCGACGCTGACGGCCGCGGCCACCACGAGGCTCCGCAACGGATCCTCGAGCGGTCGATGGATCTCCACCGCGTAGTTGTCGGCCGTCGTGAACATGGCCCGGGCCAGGCCGGCGAACGTCTTCGTGATCCGGGCCACCTCGGCGCCGGTGTGGTCCTGGATGTTGAAGTTCCAGGCCCGCCAGTTCTCGGCGTTGATCGAGCCGTAGGTGTTGCCGCCGGCGGTGAGCGTGAAGTGGATCTTGCCGAAGACGTTGTCCTGGACGATCTGGCCGATCTCGGGGCCCTGCCCGTCCTGCACGATGACCTTGGACTTCATGACCTTTGCCGGGCGGGTGAGCTGCAGCAGCACCTGCCCGCCCATGTCCACCACCTGGAGCTTGTGGGTCATGAACTGGTCGTAGGACGTGAGCACCCGGACGACCTTC
>JAODBM010000165.1 GCA_025463985.1 Acidimicrobiales bacterium | reverse complement strand
CCGCGACCGAGCTGGGGACGGCGGTGGCCGGAGCGTCGAGCGCGGCGAGCCGGGTGGTCGCTCCGGCGAGCGCGCGGAGGTAGGGCGACGGCTTGCGGTCGACGACCTGGCCGCCGAACGTGCGCTGCTGCGCCCAGGTGCCGCGCAACGACCGCTGGGCGCGGGTGACGGCGACGTAGAGCAGGCGCCGCTCCTCGTCGAGGGCATCGGGTTCGCGGGCGTGGGTGATCGGGACGTAGCCCTGCTCGAGGCCGGCGAGGTGGACCACCGGCCACTCCAGGCCCTTCGCCGCGTGGAAGGAGACGAGGCTGACCGCGTCGCCGGCCCGCTCCGGCTCCTCGTTGCGCATCGTGGCCTTGAGCCAGATCGGGAACGCCGAGGTCGGAGCGTGCGTGTCGACCGCGAGGAACTCGTGGCCGAGCCGCACCATCGTCTCGACGGCAGCCAGCCGGCGCGCCGCGGCCGACTCGGGGTCGGCGAGCTCGAGCGCGGCGGCCACGGCGTCCGGTGCGTCGGGATCGGCGCCGGTGAGCGCGGCGCGCCGCCGGGTGACCGTGGCATCGAGGTCGACGAGCGTGGTGCTGAACGGCTCGTGCAGCCGCGCGAACGCGCCCAACAGGTCGCGCACCTCCTCTTCGTCGAGGAAGCCGGTCGCGCCGCGCACCCGGTGTGGGATGCGGGCGCGCCGCAGCGCGGCCTCGATGAGCGCGGTCTGCGCGTTCGTGCGCACGAGCACGGCCTGCGCGGACCAGGGCGTGCCCGGACCGTGGTGGTCACGCAGCGCCCGTGCGATGCCGTTGGCCTCGTCGCCATCGGTGAGGTAGCCGACCACCTCGGGAACGGGGCCGCTCGACCGGTGCGACCGCAGCGGCCGCGGCGATCCACGATCGCCGGCCAAGACCGCGGCCGCCACGTGCAGGATCTGTGGCGTCGACCGGTAGCTGTCGACCAGCTCGACCACCTCGGCTCCGGGATGGCGGCGGGCGAACTGGAGCAGGTAGGACGCGTCGGCGCCGTTCCACGCGTAGATGGCCTGGTTCGGGTCGCCGACCACGCACAGGTCGGTGCGGTCGCCGAGCCACGCGCGGAGCACCCGTTCCTGCAGCGGGTTGACGTCCTGGTACTCGTCCACGAAGAGGTGGCGGAAGCGCCAGCGTTGGGCGGCCGCGAACGTCGGGTCGTTCTCGATGGCGTCGGCGCACAGCGCGAGCAGGTCGTCGAAGTCGACCACGCCCTTCTTGCGCTTCTCGAGCTCGTAGCGGTCGTACAGCTCGGCTACCCGCTCGAAGCCGAGCTTGGGTGACCGTCCGGCCCGCCGCGCCTCGTGCGGATAGTCGGCCGGCGCGACGAGCCGGGCCTTGGCCCACTCGATCTCGGCACCGAGGTCGGCCGGCCCGCCTCGGGTGCCGCGGCCGAGCAGGCGGTGGAGGATGCGGCCCTTGCTCTCGAGCAGCGTCCGTGGCTGCCCGTCGCCCGAGGCCCAGCGGTCGCGGAGCTGGGCGTAGGCCGTGGCGTGGAACGTGCCCGCGGCCGGGAGGTCCCGGAGGCCGAACGAGCGCAGGCGGCTGCTCAGCTCGGCCGCGGCCCGGCGCGTGAACGTGAGGGCGAGCACGCGTCGCGGGTCGGCGTCGCCGGTGAGCGACCGGTAGGCGATGCGCCGGGTGAGCACGCGGGTCTTGCCCGACCCGGCGCCCGCCAGGATGCACAGCGGGTTGGCCGGGGTGGAGACGGCGCGCCGCTGCGCGTCGTCCAGCCCGTCGAGCAGCGCCAGCGCCTCCACCTGGCGGAGCGTACGGGATGGCCCGCGGCCGGGGGTCGGAAGGGGCCCGCGGTCCGTCTCAGGCCGCTGACCCCTGCCATATGCTGCCGCGGTGGCCTTCAACCGCAAGCTCCTGAACGACAACGAAGAGCTCATCCTCGACCTTCGTCCCCACTGGATCGCGATGGCTCTGCCATCGCTCGCGCTGGCGGCTGCGGTGATCCTCGGCATCGCCGTGCTGGCTGTCGGACCCACGGGCAACGTCGGCCAGGCGCTGCGCATCTTCAGCGCCCTGCTCGTGCTCGTCACGTTGGTCTGGTTCGGCGCCCGCTACCTGAAGTGGAACAGCACGAACTTCGTGCTGACCGGCGACCGCATCCTCACCCGCCGCGGCGTGCTGTCGAAGGAGGGCACCGAGATCCCGCTCGACCGGGTCAACACCGTCTTCTTCCGCCAGTCGCTCTTCGAGCGCATGGTCGGTGCCGGCGACATCACGATCGAGTCGGCCAGCGAGCGGGGCAACGAGACGTTCGCCGACATCCGCAAGCCCTCCATCGTGCAGAAGGAGATCTACGTGCAGATGGAGTCGAACGAGAACCGCAAGTACGACCGGATGCACCGCGCCGGCAGCGTTCCCGGCGGCCCGCCGGCGCCTGGCCCCGCCCCGTACACGAGCCCGGCCGACGACACGACCCGCGCCTTTGCTCCCACCGGCGCCCACCTGTCGATCCCCGAGCAGATCGAGAAGCTGGCCGAGATGCATCAGCGGGGGCTGCTCACCAACGAGGAGTACACGGCCAAGAAGGCCGAGCTGCTCGACCGGATGTAGCCGCGTGTCGCTGGCGCGCGGTGGCGGCCGATCCCCGCGGGTCGTGAGCCTGGTTCCGTCGGTCACCGAGTCGCTGTTGGCGTGGGGTGTCGAGCCGGTCGCCTGCACCCGCTTCTGCGAGCAGCCCGAGCTGCGCCATGTGGGCGGGACCAAGGATCCCGACGTCGCCGCGATCGTCGACCTGCGGCCCGACCTCGTCGTGGTGTGCGACGAGGAGAACCGGCAGGAGGACGCGCTGGCCCTCGCCGCGGCCGGCCTCGCCCTGCACTCGTGCTCGCCGCGCGCGGTGGTCGACGTCGCGCCGGCCATGGAAGCGCTCGCCGCGGCGGTCGGCGTCGCTGTCGCTGTCGCCGCACCGCCGTCCGCGGCAACCGGGTCCTCGGTCGAGCTCGAGCCGCTCGGCCTGCGCGCGTTCGTGCCGATCTGGCGGCGTCCGTGGATGAGCATGGCCGCGGACACCTACGGCTCGTCGGTGCTCGCGGCGCTCGGCGTGGCGAACGTGTTCGCCGGATCTGCCGACCGCTATCCCGAGGTCGACCTCGACGCGGCTCGCGACGCGGGTGCCGACGTGGTGGTGGCGCCGAGCGAGCCGTACCCGTTCCGCGAGCGCCACGTCCCCGAGCTGGCCACGGTGGCGCCGGTCGTGCTCGTGGACGGGCGCGACCTGTTCTGGTGGGGAGTGCGGACGCCGGGAGCGCTCGTCCGCCTGCACGCGGCGCTGGCCGGCGCCGGCGCCGGC
>JAODBM010000153.1 GCA_025463985.1 Acidimicrobiales bacterium | reverse complement strand
CCCAGGCGGCCGCTGCCACCCGGCCGCCCGCCCCGCCCGCGGCCCGATCAGGACGACCCCACGCCCTGACCCCCGCTCACCGGGCGAACGTGGTGTGGACCGTGCCGGGCGAGCGGGACGTTCGACGCCCCATCCGATCCGGGTCGTAGGGTCGGAGGCCGTGGCTAAGGCGAGGACGGTGTTCCGGTGCGGCGAGTGCGGCACCGGCGCGCCCCAGTGGGCCGGTCGTTGTCCGGGGTGCGGCGCCTGGAACACGCTGGTCGAGGAGGTCGAAGACGCCTCGTCGTCCACCGCGGCGCCGCTGCCGCCCGCCGACCGCCCGGTGCCCATCGGCGAGGTCGACACGTCCGAGTGGGTGGCCCGGCCGACCGGGATCGGCGAGCTCGACCGCGTGCTCGGAGGTGGCCTGGTGCCCGGGTCGGTGACGCTGGTCGGGGGCGAGCCGGGCGTCGGCAAGTCCACCCTGCTGCTGCAGGCCGCGGCGTCGATGGCCGCCGCGGGCGCTCGGGTGCTCTACGTGACGGCCGAGGAGTCGAAGCAGCAGGTCCGCCTGCGGGCGACGCGCCTCGGCGCCGTGGTGTCCGGCGTGTGGCTGGTGGCCGAGGGTGCGCTGCCCCACATCGTCGCTGCCATCGATGAGGTCGGGCCCGACCTCGTGATCGTCGACTCGATCCAGACCGTGCACGAGCCGGTCCTTGGCTCCGCTCCCGGGTCGGTGGCGCAGGTGCGCGAGTGCGCGCACCGGCTCGTCGGTGAGGCCAAGCGCCGCGGCACGGCGGTCGTGCTGGTGGGCCATGTCACCAAGGACGGCGGGCTGGCCGGGCCTCGGGTGCTCGAGCACGTGGTCGACACCGTGCTGTCGTTCGACGGCGACCGGCACCACGCCCTGCGGTTGCTGCGGGCGGTGAAGCACCGCTTCGGGTCCACCGACGAGCTCGGTCTGTTCGAGATGGGTGAGGCCGGCATGACCGGTGTCCCCGACCCCAGCGGGCTCTTCCTCGCCGACCGCCGCACGGGCATCCCCGGCTCGGTCGTGGTCCCGACCATCGAGGGCAACCGGCCGCTGCTGGTCGAGCTGCAGGCGCTGGTCGCGGCGAGCTCCCTGCCGTCCCCACGCCGCTCGGCGCAGGGGGTGGACGGGGGCCGCCTGGCGTTCCTGCTCGCGGTCCTCGACCAGCGGGTGGGGCTGGCCACGCAGGGCTATGACGTCTACGGCCTGGCGGTCGGCGGCGTGAAGGTCGTCGAGCCCGGTGCCGACCTCGCCTTGGGCCTCGCCGTGGTCTCGTCGCTCACCGGCCGTCCGCTCCCTGCCGACCTCGTCGCTTGCGGCGAGGTGGGGTTGGGCGGCGAGCTGCGCCAGGTCGCGCACACCGCTCGTCGGCTCGCTGAGGCCGCGCGCATCGGCTTCCGCCAGGCGGTCCTGCCGCGCTCGGCCCCCGAGGGCCCGGCCGGCATCACGGCGATCCGGGTGGCCACGCTGGCCGACGCCATCGACCACCTCGGCCTGCTCGGCGACGTGCCGCCGCCCGCGCCGCGGCTGGCATCGGTCCCCGCGCTGCGCGGCGACGACCTCGACTGACCGCCCTCGCCGGCGGCATCACCGGCCCGGGCGATCCAAGTGACGTCCACTACCCTTTGCAAGTGGCTTCCCGGCGCAATCCCGCCATGCTCGCGGCGCTCGCGAAGGTCGCGCCGGGCCAGCCGCTGCGGGAGGGCATCGACCGCATCCTCCAAGCGGGCATGGGTGGCCTGATCGTCGTGGGCGACGGTCCCGACGTCCTCAACGTCTGTTCCGGAGGCTTCCTGCTCGACGCGGCGTTCAGCCCGCAGCGGTTGTCCGAGCTGGCCAAGATGGACGGCGCGACGATCCTCGCCACCGATGCCAGCCGCATCGCGCGGGCCAACGTCCACCTGGTCCCGAACCCCAGCGTTCCCACGTCGGAGACCGGGACGCGCCACCGCACGGCGGAGCGGGTCGCCCGCTCGATCAACGTCCCGGTCATCACCATCTCGCAGCGCATGACGACGATCTCGGTCTACGTCGGCGACCAGAAGCACGAGCTCGAACCGAACATCCGCGTCCTGAACCGGGCCAACCAGGCGCTCCAGACCCTCGAGCGCTACCGCACGCGCCTCGACATCGACGCGTCCTCGCTGTCGACGCTCGAGATCGAGGACTTCGTGACCGTGCGCGACGTCGTCAACGTGATCCAGCGGGCCGAGAGCGTGGAGCGCATCGCCGACGAGCTCGAGGGCTACCTCGTCGAGCTCGGTGAGGAGGGCCGCCTCGTGCGGCTGCAGCTGGTCGAGCTGCTCGGTGGCGTCGAGACCGACCGACGGCTCATGGTGCGCGACTACCGCAACGACGCCGACGGCCGCACCCTCGAGCAGACGCTCGACGCCCTGAGCGAGCTGACCACCGATCAGCTGATCGACGCCAGCCCCATCGTCCACGCGCTGGGCCTGCCCGGCCGCTCGAGCGACCCCGACGCGCCGCTCACGCCACGCGGCTACCGCCTGCTCTCGCGGATCCCGCGCCTGCCCGATCCCGTCATCGAGAACATCGTGCGGCGGTTCGGCAGCCTGCAGAAGATCATGCGGGCCACGATCTCCGATCTCGACGAGGTCGAAGGCGTCGGCAGCACGCGGGCGAAGGCGATCAAGGAAGGCCTGTCCCGCCTGGCCGAGACGAGCATCCTGGACCGCTACGCGTGAGCGCACCGGCGGTCGAGCGCACGACGCTGCCCTCGGGCACCCCCGCGATCCTGGCCCGACCCGAGGTGGCCGCCGCCGGTCGCGGCGTCGTGCTGTTGCCGGACATCGGTGGCCTCCGGCCGTTGTTCGACGACCTCTGTGCGCGCCTCGCGGCGGACCACGGCTGGACGGTGTGCGCGCCGGAGGCGTGGGCCGGGTGCGAGGAGCTGCCCCTCGAAGAGCGCCTCCAGAGCGTGGGCCAGCTCGACGACCGCGCCCTGCTGGACGACGCGCTGGCGGCCGCCGACCTGCTCGGCACCGACCGGGTCGCCGCGATCGGCTTCTGCATGGGTGGCATGCTCGCCCTCAAGGCCGCGGGGAACGCGCGCTTCGACCGCATCGCCGCGTTCTACGGCATGGTCCGCCTGCCCGCCCACTGGCGCTCGCCGACGATGGGCGATGCGCTCGACGTCCTCGCCGCGCTCCCGCGCGAGCAGGTCGTCGGCCGGGTCCTCGCGATCTGTGGCACCGAAGATCCGTGGGTCCCCGGGCCCGACCTCGACGCGCTGGAGGCGCTCGGCGCCGAGGTGGCCCGCTACCGCGGCGCCGACCACGCGTTCGTCCACGCCGTCGACCGCCCGACCCACCGCCCCGATGATGCCGCCGACGCCTGGCGCCGAGTGGCGGCCTGGCTGGCCTGAGCCGGCGCTACCGGGCGCGGCGCTCGAGCTCGTCGCGGTTGGTGATGCGGTAGCGGCGGTCCTGCTGCTCGATCCAGCGCAGACGCACGAAGCTGGCGATGGCCTTGTTCACCCGTTCGCGCGACGCGCCGACCATGCCGGCCAACTCCTCTTGCGTGATCGGCAGCGCGAACTGGTCGGCGTCGCCGGCGAGCTCGAGGAGGCGCTTGGCCGTGCGGCCGGTCACGTCGAGGAACACCGAGTCGGCGAGGGCCACGTCGGTGTTGCGCAACCGGCCGGCCAGCAGCCGCACGACGCCCCACAGGAGGGCCGGGCGGCCGGCGTAGATGTCGCGGAGCGGGCCGTAGGGCAGCGCGACCAGCTCGGACGGCTCGAGCGCGCGGGCCTCGGCGGACCGGCCCAGCTGGTCGAAGAGGCCCATCTCGCCGAACACGTCGCCACGTTCCATCAACGCCACGAGCGATTCGCGCCCGTCGATCGACTTGTTGGCGATGGCGATGCGGCCGCTGGAGACGACGTAGAGCCGGTCGGGCTCGTCGTCCTCGTGGAACACCACGTCGCCCCGGAGGTAGTCGGTGGACTCGGCGGAGGCAGCCACCCGCGCCATCTCGTCCGGCGTGAGCTCTTCGAGGAGCTCGACCGCGTGCAGGAGCGTCGCGTCGACCATGGCGGCGTCATCGTAACCAACGTCACGTTCGACGATCCCACCGACGGTTGAGCCCGGGCGGTGCCGTAGGTTGGCGGCGTGTCGGAGCAGACCGAGCCGGTGGCCCACGTCGCGGACGGCAGCGTGTGGGTGGTCGTCGTCGCCGGCGGGAGCGGGCTGCGCTTCGGTGGGCCCAAGCAGTACGAGGAGCTGGCCGGCCGGCGCGTGCTCGACTGGTCGGTCGAGGCGGCGCGCTCCGTGGCCGACGGGGTCGTGCTGGTGCTGCCGGCTGAGGACGTCGAACGGCCCGAGCCCGCGGTCGACGTCGTCGTGGCCGGCGGCGCCACCCGCTCGGCCTCGGTGCGGGCGGGGCTGGCGGCGGTGCCGGCCGACGCCGCGGTCGTGCTCGTGCACGATGCGGCCCGGCCGCTGGCGAGCCACGCCCTTTTCCGATCGGTGACCGACGCCGTGCTCGCCGGCGCCGACGCCGTCGTCCCGGCGGTGGGCGTCGTCGACACCATCCGCGACGTGCACGGCATCGACGTCGACCGCGATCAGCTGCTCGCGGTGCAGACCCCGCAGGGCTTCGCGGCCGCCGTGCTGCGGACCGTGCACGCCGGGCGGCCCGAGGCCACCGACGACGCATCGTTGGTCGCGGCCAGCGGTGGCAGGCTGCGGGTCGTGCACGGCGAGCGGTGGAACCTGAAGATCACCGAGCCCGAGGACGTCGTCGTCGCGGCGGCGTTGCTGGAGCGGCGCTGATGGAGGTCCGGGTCGGCCAGGGGTTCGACGTCCACCCGTTCGACACCGGCGCTGGCCGCAGCTTGGTGCTGGGCGGCGTCCGGTTCCCCGAGGCGCGCCCCCTCGCCGGGCACAGCGATGGAGACGCGGTCGCCCACGCCTGCGCGGAAGCCCTGCTCGGCGCGGCCGGGTTGGGCGACCTCGGCAGCCACTTCCCCGACACGGATCCCGCGTGGGCGGGCGCCGACAGCCTGGAGCTGCTGGCCGAGGTGGCCCGGCTGGCGCGGGCCGACGGCTGGACGGTGGGGAACGTCGACTGCTCGGTCGTGACCGAGGAACCCAAGCTCGCCCCCCATCGCGAGGAGATGCAGCGCAACCTGGCGCGTGCGGTGGGCGCTCCGGTCTCGGTCAAGGGCCGCCGTCCCGAGGGCTTGGGCGCGTTGGGTCGCGCCGAGGGCATCGCCTGCTTCGCCGTCGCCGTCCTCACCCGCAGCGCGGCGCCGCCCGTCGCGGCCGTCGAGTAGCTCGTCGCCACCACGACCGGTCCTCCTCCGGAGCGCCTGGGAGGCCGTGGCGCGGGCGGGTGGGGTGATGGTCACAGGGTGGTGCGAGGATGGCCGGGTGACCTGGATGACCTGCCGATGAGCCGCCCGCCTGCCCCCAAGCCACGACGCGGCGGCCGGGGCGGGTCCCCACCCGCGGCCGCCCGGGCGTCGAGCCCGGCCGGCAAGAGCGGGGCTCGGCCCTCGGGACGC
>JAODBM010000146.1 GCA_025463985.1 Acidimicrobiales bacterium | reverse complement strand
GCGCGGTTCGGCTGGGACCGCGCCGCCGCCGCCCTCGCCGCCGTGTACCGCACCGCCGGCCGACCGCGGGAGGATGGGGCGGCATGAGCGAGCGCAGCGAGCGAACCATCCAGATGGGCCCGGGCCGATGAAGCTCGTGGTGATCTGCCCGCACTACACGCCCGATCTCGCGCCCACGGGCGAGGTCATGGCGCAGATCGCCGGCGGGCTGATCGACCGGGGCCACCGGCTGCACATCGTCACCTCGCTGCCGTGGTACCAGCACCACGAGATCGAGCCGGGCTGGCGGGGCCGGCCAGTCCGTCACGAGGACACGCCGTGGGGCCGGATCACCCGCGTGCACCCGTTCCCGACCGACAAGCGCAACATCCCGGCCCGGGCGCTCGCGTTCGGTGGGTTCACGGCCCTGGCCGGGCTGGCGGGCGTGCTCACCCGCAGCCGACCCGATGCGGTGCTGGCCATGTCGCCCCCGCTCACGCTCGGTGCCGCGGGGTGGGTCGTGGCCCGCAGCCGGCGGGTCCCGTTCGTGTTCAACATCCAAGACGTGTTCCCGGACGTCGCCGTCGAGCTCGGCGCCATCACCAACCCCTTGGTGATCCGCGCCGCGTCCTGGTTGGAGCGCACCACCTACCTCCACGCCGACGCGGTCACGGTGCTCTCCGACGACCTCCGCGACAACGTCGCCGCCAAGATCGCCGGCCGCGGTCGTGGCGCGGCGGGCGCCCCGACCAAGGTGCGGGTGATCCCGAACTTCATCGACACCACCTGGATCCGGCCGAGGGAGCGGGACAACGCCTACCGCCGCGAGCACGGCCTGCTGGGCAAGACCGTGGTCATGTACGCCGGCAACGTCGGGCTGTCGCAGTCTCTCGACCTGCTGCTGGCCACCGCCGGCCACCTCGCCGACGACCCGAGCGTGGCGTTCGTGATCAACGGCGGCGGGTCGGCCCGGCCCGGGCTCGAACAGCGGGCGCGGGGCCTGCCGAACGTGACGTTCGTCGACATGGCCCCCAAGGCCCGCCTGCCGGAGGTGCTGGCGGCCGCGGACGTGCACGTGGTGCCGCTCAAGGCCGGGCTGGCCCGCTCCTCGGTGCCGTCGAAGCTGTACTCGATCCTCGCGGCCGGGCGGCCCCTGGTGGCCAGCGTCGACCTCGGGACCGAGGTGGCGCGCACCGTGGAGCAGGCCGGGGCGGGCCTCGCGGTGCCCCCCGACGACCCCGAGGCCTTCACGAAGGCCGTGGTCCGGCTCGTGCAGGCGCCGGAGGAGGCGGCGGCCATGGGGGCGGCTGGTCGGCGCTTCGTGGAGGGGTGGGCGTCGCCGGCGGCGGTCGCCGGCGCCTATGAGGACCTGTTCGCCGAGCTGGCCTCCTGGTATCGGACCGGCCCAGTCGCAAAGTAGGTTGGTCAGCCATGGCCAAGGCAACCTCAGCGAAGAAGGTGGCACGCGTCGCCGCCCGCAGCGGTGGCAAGACGGCCGCGGCGCGCCAGCGCAACTGGCTGTTCCCGGCCTCCATCGTCGCCATCGTGGTCCTCGGCATCGCGGTGCTCGTGTACGCCCGCAGCAACAACCTGGCGGCCACGTCCAACAAGACCCATCCGATCGCCAACCTCAACGACGGCAAGCCCTCCGACCACTGGCACGCCGCCTTCCAGATCAGCGTCTGCGGCAAAGAGCTGACCCCGGTCAACGACGCCTTCTCGACCGACACCCTTGGCATCCACACCCACGGCGACGGGCTGATCCACATCCACCCGTTCGCCACCTTGGCCGCCGGGACCGGGGCCAAGATGAGCCGCTTCTTCACCCAGACGAACCTCCAGGTCACCGACACCGGGTTCAAGATGCCGGACGGCAAGGTCTACGAAGCGGGCAAGACCACCTGCAACGGCAAGCCTGCAGTGCTCCGGCTGGCCCAGTGGAACGAGGCCCTGAAGGCGGCGGCCGGCGCCAAGCCCGACCAGATCTACACGACCGGCTTCGGCGGCGTGCACTTCACCCGCGACTTCATGGCCTTCACCCTGGACTTCGCTCCCGCCGGCTCCACGATCCCGCCGCCAAGCACCGCGGCCAAGCTCAAGACGCTCGGCGAGTGCGACAAGGGTGGCGCCGCGGCGCAGACGCCCGAGTGCCTGGCCGCCCAGGCCCAGGCCGCCCAATCCACCGCCACCACGCTCCCGCCCACATCGGCCACGACGCCGCCGACCACGGCCACCACGCCGAAGACCACGACCACCAAGGGGTCCAGCGGCAAGTGAGGGCCGTCGTCTTGGTGGGTGGGTTCGGGACGCGGCTGCGCCCGCTCACGCTCACCACCCCGAAGCAGATGTTGCCGATCGTGCACCGGCCGATGATCGAGCACGTCCTCGGTCACCTGGCCGAGCACGGGATCGACGACGCCGTGCTGGGCATGGGCTACAAGCCCGACGCCTTCTCCGACGCGTACCCCGACGGCGTCTGCGGCGGGGTCGTCGTGCACTACGCGGTCGAGCCCGAACCGCTCGACACGGCCGGCGCCATCCGCTTCGCGGCTCTCGACGCCGGCATCACCGAACGGTTCCTGGTGGTCAACGGCGACGTGCTGACCGACCTCGACATCGGCGCCCTCATCGAGTTCCACGTCGCCCACGGCGCCGAGGGCACGATCGCGCTGCATCGAGTCGAGGATCCGTCGGCGTTCGGGGTGGTGCCCACCGACGACGACGGCCGGGTCCTGGCCTTCGTCGAGAAGCCACCGCGCCACGAGGCGCCCACCGACCTCATCAACGCGGGCACCTACGTGCTCGAGCCGTCCGTCCTCGACCGCATCGACGCGGGCCGCAAGGTGTCGATCGAGCGGGAGACGTTCCCCGAGATCGTGGCCGACGGTCGGCTGTACGCCGCCGCGCTCGACACGTACTGGATCGACACGGGCACACCGGCCAAGTACCTCGAGGCGCAGCTCGACCTGCTCGTCGGCGTGCGGGGGCCGGCGCTCTCGGGCGTGTCGGCTGATGCCGAGGTCGCCGGCGACGCCGTCGTCGAGGAGTCGGTCGTCAGCGCCGGCGCAACGATCGAGGCGGGTGCCGTGGTGCGCCGCTCGGTCGTGATGGGCGGGGCCACCGTGGGGGCTGGCGCGCGGCTCGACCACGCCATCGTCGGCCCGGACGCGCGGATCGGCGCCGGAGCCGTGCTGACCGAGGCCACCGTGCTCGGCGCCGGCGCCGTGGCCGACGCGGGCGAGCATCTGGCCGGGGTCAAGCGCCCCAGCGCGGGCTGATCGAGAGCAGGGGAGCCATGCGGGCTTTGGTCACCGGCGGCGCCGGCTTCATCGGGTCGACCCTCGTCGATCGTCTCATGGCCGAGGGCCACGAGGTCGACGTGATCGACGACCTCTCCACGGGCTCGCTGGCCAACCTCGCCGATGCGCGGACGAACGGCGCGCACCACCTGAAGGTCCATCGGCTCGACATCCGTGACACCGCCGTGGCCGAGCTCATCGAGCGTCGGGAGCCCGAGGTCGTGTTCCACCTCGCGGCCCAGATCGACGTGCGCCGTTCGGTCGCCGACCCCGTGTTCGACGCCCAGGTCAACGTCATCGGCAGCCTCAACGTGCTCGAAGGGGCACGGCGGGCCGGCAGCCGCAAGGTCGTGTTCGCCTCCAGCGGCGGCACGATCTACGGCGAGCCGAACCCGGCAGACCTGCCGGTCAAGGAGTCCCACCCGCAGCACCCGATCTCGCCTTACGGCATCACCAAGAAGGTGGTCGGCGACTACCTGCACGCCTACCGCGAGCTGCACGAGCTCGAGTACACGGCCTTGGCGCTGGCCAACGTCTACGGCCCCCGCCAAGACCCGCACGGCGAGGCCGGCGTGGTCGCCATCTTCGCGGGGCGGCTGCTGGCCGGTGAGCCCTGCACGATCTTCGGTGACGGCAGCCAGACCCGCGACTACGTCTACGTCGACGACGTGGTCGACGCGTTCGTCCGCGCCGCGGACCGCGGCAGCGGCCTGATCATCAACGTCGGGACCGGCGTCGAGACCTCGGTCAACCAGCTGTACACGACCATGGCCCGCGTCGCCGGCTCCGATCTGCCCGCAGCCCAGGCACCGGCCCGGGCCGGCGAGCTGGCCCGCTGTGCGCTCGACAACGGCCGCGCCGAGCTGCACCTCGGCTGGCGACCCTGGACCGAGCTGGCCTCCGGCACCGAAGCCGTCCTCGACTTCTTCCGCACCCGCGCCGACCAGAGGCAATGACGCCCCGAACGGGCCGGTCATCGCCTCGGCTTTCGCGCCGAGGCACGAGCTGACCGCCCTGGCCGCCCGCCGGGGCGTCATTGCCTTCGCGGAAAACCCGAGGCAATGACCCACCGAATCGGTGGGCTATTGCCTCCGATTTCGTGGGAAGGCGATGACGTACCGCGTCAGCGGAAGAGGTCCTCGCTCGGTTCGCGGACGATCTCGGCGTGGACCTCGCCGCGGCGGAACCAGGTCGGGTCGACGCCACGAACGACGGCGACCGGGATGCCGCTGGCCTTGCCCATCACGAGGTCGGCCGCGCCGGCCAGCTCGTCGACCACCGCCACCTCGGTCACGTGGAGCTCGCGGCCGAGGGCGTCGTCGGTCCCCCGGTAGTCGACGATCGCCCCGATGCCGGCGCAGCCGATGGCGACGTCGGTGAGGCCACGCCGCCAGGTCCGGCCGAACGTGTCGCTGACGATCACCGCGACCTCCACGCCGCTGCGGGCGCGCAGCCCGTCGCGGATGCGGCGGGCCGAGCGGTCGCTGTCCTCGGGCAGCAGCGCGGCCCAGCCCCGCTCGACGTTCGACAGGTCGACGCCCGCGTTCGCGCAGACGAACCCGTGGCGGGTCTCGGTGATCACGAGGTCGCCCCGCCGACGCAGCACCCGCACGGTCTCGGCCTCGACCACCGCCTTGTGGCTGAGCGGATCGTCGGGGTCGACAGGGACCAGGCGCCCCTCGGCCTTCGACACGACCTTCTGCGTGACGACCACGACGTCGCGATCGCGCAGGTCGGGGGCCGCGGCGGCGATGATGCCGGCCAGGTCGTCGCCGGGCCGGACCTCGCCGATGCCCTCGACGCCGAAGATCTCCAGCCCGGCCATCAGGCAGGAGCGCCGGCGAGGACGACGCGGGCGAGAGCCGCTGCGGCATCGGGGTCGCGCATCACGGTCGGGGCGACGACGCAGCGCAGTCCCTCGGCTTCCACGGCGTCGGCCAGGTCGGCGTCGGCCTCGTCGATCACGAGCGTCGCCGCGATCGGTGCGTAGAGGCGGGCCACGCCGACCACCGATGCTTCGTGCCCCAGCTCGCGCAGCAGGCGGTCGGCCGGTCCCTTCAGGGCGGCCCCGGCCACGATCGGTGAGACGGCGACGGTGCGCTCCCGGGCCGCCACCACCGCCTCGCGCACGCCGGGCACCGCGAGCACCGGGTCGATCGACACGATCGGGTTCGACGGTGCGACCACGACCACGTCGGCGCCGACGATGGCGTCGAGGACGCCAGGGGCCGGGCGGGCCTGGTCGGCGCCGGCGAACCGCACGGCCGACACGGCGACGTCGTGGTGGCGTTGCACGAAGTACTCCTGGAAGGACAGCTCGCCCTCGCCGGGCACCGTGACCATCGTGCGCAGAGGGTCGTCGGTCACCGGGAGCAGCCGCAGGTCGAGGTCCCAGGCGCGGGTGATCTCGGCCGTGACCTCGCTGAGGGTGGCCCCGTCGTGGCGGCGCTGCGTGCGGTAGAGGTGGGTGCCGAGGTCGCGATCGCCGAGGCCGAACCAGGTGATGCCGCCGTAGCGCTCGACCGCGGCCATCGCCTGCCAGCTCTCATCGACGAGCCCCCAGCCGGTCGCCGGGTTGATCGCGCCGGCCAGCGTGTAGGTGATCGTGTCGAGGTCAGGGCTGATGTGCAGGCCGTGGAGCTCGAGGTCGTCGCCCACGTTGACGATCGCCGTGATTTCGGACGGGGCGACCACGCGCACCAGGCCATCGAGCATGCGGGCGGCACCGACCCCCCCGGCGAGAACGCAGATCACCGGCCGACCCTACTGGGGCAGCCGAGGGCCTTCGGTAGGCTCCCGCGCCGTGCACGCGAACGCCGCCGACGTCGAGGCCGAGTTCCTGCGCCGGTTGAACGTCGACCTGCCCGAGGGCGTCGACTGGAAGCAGGGTGCGGTCACGTACCTGCGCGAGCTGGTCCAGGACGGCGGGGTCGAAGCCGAGTGGTTCCACCTCGTGAAGCCGTTCGTGGGCGGACCCGACTTCGGCCCCTTCTGGGTCGACGTCTTCCACTTCCTCGACGTGGTGCACAAGGTCGACCTGCCGTCGCGCAGCGTGGTGGTCGACGTGGGCTGCGGACCGGGCTGGACGGTGCAGTGGCTGGCCAAGCTCGGCCACGAGGTGGTGGGCCTCGACATCTCGGCCGAGCTGCTGGCGCTCGCCGAGCAGCGGATGCGCACCGATCCCCACACGCCGTTCTTCGAAGAACCGTTCCACTACGAGCTGCGGGTGCACGACATCGAGGCCGAGCCCCTGGGCCTGGAGCGGCCCGCCCGACTCGCGCTGTTCGAGTCGACGTTGCACCACTTCTTCGACCCCGTGGCCGCCCTCCGCAACACCGCCGCCGACCTCGCGCCCGACGGGCTCGTGGCGGTCATCGAGGCGGCGGCGCCGCCCGTCGGCTCGGAGTGGCACGCCCAGAACGTCGAGCTGATGCGCCGCTATCGCACGATCGAGCGCCCGTACACCCGCGACCAGCTGCACGAGGCGCTGGCCCTCGCCGGGCTGCCGCACGTGGCCTTCTACCAGCCCGTGAACGGCCTGTTCCGCCAGCAGGCCGACGAGCTGGCCGTGCTCAGCCGCACGGTCGCCCGCAGCGACCACCTCAACATCTGCCTCGCGGCCGCCACGCCCGAGGCGCTGGCGCGGGTGGAGCGGGGTCCGGCGCCGCCCAGCGATCCGCCGACCGGCCTGCGGTTCCTCGACGGCGTCGGCCTGCCCGAGGTAGGGCCGGACGGCTCGACGTACCGCTGGGCGGGGCCGCGGGTCGTAATGGCCGTCGACGACGGTGGCCCGCACCGCGTGCACGTCTCCAACCCGACGCTCGAGAAGCGCGGCGTGCAGCACGTGTACCTGCTCGTCGACGACCGGGTGGTCCAGCAGGTCGAGCTGTCGGCTCGGTCCAGCGCCGCGGAGCTGGTGCTCGACGTGCCGGCCCACTCCGTGGTGGAGCTGCAGTCGGATCGGGCGTTCTCGCCGAGCTGGCGGGGCGAACCCGACGCCCGCGTGCTGTCGTTCCGCATTGCCGCACCGCCGCCTCGCTAGCGGGCGCCCCTGGTCAGGGCGCGGGCAGCGGCGGTGGGTGCGGCGCCGCCGGGGCGGCGGGCATC
>JAODBM010000221.1 GCA_025463985.1 Acidimicrobiales bacterium | reverse complement strand
TCCGGCCGCCCCCGCCGCGGCCGCCGTCACGGCGCCACCAGCCGCGGCCGGAACGTGGCCGCCTGCTCCGGCACGAGCTTTCGGTAGCCGGCGCGGTAGCGCTCGGCCAGCCACCGGTTGACCATCGGCAGCGGCTGCTCCTCGGAGGCGTAGCGACCCCGCCGGGCGTAGCGCGACGCCCGGCCGCGCTGGGTCGAGGCGTTCGCGGTCGCGTCGTCGCGGAAGTAGGCGCTGAGGCCGTCGGCGATCCATTCGATGCGGTGGTCGAAGTTGGGCACGTCGCGGGCATCGGGGTGCACGAGATAGCCCTGGCGCAAGCGGATCGAGCCGGCGCTCTCGGGCAGCACGAGCAGCCAGAACACGTGGTCGGGCATGAAGCCGAAGTACAGCGTCGGCAGCATGGCCACGAACATCACCCGCTGGCGGCGCTCCTCGTCGAGGCCGGGGAACACCGGCAGCAGCGTGCGGTAGATCGGGTTGAACGACTGGTCGGGCTCGCGGAAGCGCGTGTAGTGCGTGACCGCGCCGTCGCCGGGCTCGAACTCGTGGAAGTCGGCCCACGGCGCGAACTCGTGCAGCCCCTTGTGCAGGAAGTGGCTGTGGAACGGCTCGATGCCGCCCTCATGCATCGTCTTCCAGTTCCACGGCAGCACGTCGGTGTCCCACGGCTCGGTCGTGACGAGGTCGGCCAGCCCGTAGGCCTCGGCCTCCGGTTCGAGCTTGGCGAGCGACGGGGCCAGCGGCGCGGCCTCGGGGTCGTGGTTGGCGAAGATGAACCCGTGCCACACCTCGGCCCGCAGGCGCGGCAGGCACCAGTCGGCGCGGTCGAAGCCCTCGGTGTCCTGCATGCCGGCCGGGTGGGCCAGCGTGCCGTCGCGCTCGAACGCCCACGAGTGCAGCGGGCAGCGGAAGTAGCGGTCGACATGACCGGTCCCTTCGGCGATCAGGTGCTGGCGGTGGGTGCAGACGTTCGAGAGGACGTGCACCTCCTGGCCCGCGCCCCGCACGACCAGGAGCGGCTCGCCGGCCACCTCGATCGAGAACCAGTCGCCGGGAGCGGGGATCTGCTCCAGCCGCCCGAGCCCGAGCCAGCTGCGGCCGAACACCGCCTCACGCTCGAACGCGTAGAACGACTCGGACGTGTAGCAGGCGGGCGGCAGCGACCAGGCCGCCGTGACCGGGGCCGTCGCGTCGTCCAGCGACGCGACGACCGCGGCCAGCTCCACCGGGTCGAGCGTGAACGACGCCGTCACGGCGCGTCCGGGAGGTTCTCGACGGTCGGCTCCTCACCGTTGGTGCGGACCACGACGCACAGGCAGCCCTCGTCGCTCGGGTTGCGCTCCGAGTGGGTGATGCCGGCGGGGATCACAGCGAAGTCGCCCGGGTGCGCGGTGAACGTGTGGCCCTGCTCGCCGTGGAGCGTGAACTCCATGGCGCCCGAGATCACGTAGATGATCGTGGCCTGGTCACCGTGGTGGTGGCGCAGCGACTGGTGGCCCGACGGCAGCTCGGAGACGCCGGCCCACACCCCGGCGGCGCCGATCGCGGAGCCGCGGTGCAACCCACCGGAGCTGCCGCCGGCCGCATCGGCGTCGTCCGCTTCGACCCCACCCGAGACCAAGATGGCGCCGCTCGGGAAGCGGGTGATGTCGGATTCGTCAGGCATGGTTGGTGTCCTCTCGCAGGGGTGGAACGACGGCGATCGCCTCGATCTCGATGCGTAGCTCGGGGCGCACGAGCCGCTGGACGACGAGCAAGGTGTTGGCCGGCGCGCGGCCGTCGGGCCACCAGCGCGGCCACACCTTCGCCCGCTCCTCGTAGAAGGGGGCGATGTCGTCGGGATCGATCAGGTAGGTCGTGAACTTGCAGACCGCGGCGAGGTCGGTGCCCATCGCCTGCAGCACGGCGTCGAGCGCGCCGACCACGGCGTGGAACTGGTCAGCGAAGTCGCCGTCGATGGGCTCGCCCTCGGCGTCGACGGCCAGCTGCCCGGCGATCGTCACCAGCTGCGCGCCGACGGGCACGGCCACGGCGTGCGAGTAGAGGCCGACCGGGGGCGGCAGCCCGGGCAGGTCCACGACCCGCGGCCGCGGCACCACGTCCAGCGTGGGAACGTCGGCCACCTCAGCCCACCGTGACCGGAGTCTCGAGCAGGCCGTAGCCCTGCTGCTCGGCGTAGGAGCGGTAGCGCTTGACCAGCCAGCGGTTCATCTGCGGCAGGGTCTCCTCCTGCCACGAGTAGCGGCCGCGGGGCGCATAGCGCGAGTGCTGGCCGCGCTGCATCTGTTCGTTGGTGTGCATGTCCTGCTGGTTGAGGACGTCGTTGGAGCCGGTCTGGCTCTCGTAGATCCAGTCGAAGTTGGGGGCGTCGAGCGTCGACGGCGGGAACAGCCACATGATCCGCAGCGTCATGCTCCCGGCCGACTCGGGCAGCACGAAGAACACGAACACCTGGTCGGGCATGAGGGCGAAGAAGACCACCGGCATCACCGAGGCGAACGTCACCCGCGTGCGCTGCTCCTCGGTCAGGCCCGGCAGCACCGGCAGCATGGTCTTGAACGTGGGGTTCACCGCGCCGTCGATGTGGCGGAAGTAGGTCGGGTGCATGATCTGCCCGTCGTCGTCGTCCCACTCGACGAACTGGGCCAGCGAGGCCGGCGCCACCTCGTGGTAGCCCTTGTGCACGAACGACGTGTGGTAGGGCTCCAGCGCGTTCTCGTGCATGCCCTTCCAGTTCCACCTCTGGTTGGGGTAGTCGAGCGGCGGCATGGCCACGAGGTTGGCGAGGTCGAAGTTCTCGACCTCGGCGGCGAGCTTGGTGATCGTGGGGGCCAGCGGCGCGGCGTCGTGGTCCATGTTGGCGAAGATCAGCCCCTGCCAGAGCTCGACCTTGAGGCTGGGCAGACAGGTCTCGGCCCGCAGGGTGGCCAGGTCGACGGTCTTGTGCATCTCGGGCGCACCGGTGAGCCGGCCGTCCTTGCCGTAGGTCCACCAGTGGTACGGACAGCGGAAGTGGTTGACGTTGCCGGTCGGCGCCTCGGACGTGAGCGGGTAGCCGCGGTGCTGGCAGATGCCCGAGAGCACGTTGATCGAGCCGTCGTCGTCGCGCACCACGATCAGCGGCTCGGTGCCGATCTGGATCGTGAAGTAGTCGCCGGCGTTCGGGATCTGGCTGTGGTGGCCGACGCAGAGCCACTCGCGGGCGAAGATCGACTCCATCTCGAAGCGGAAGAAGTCCTCCGACGTGTAGACGGCGGCGGGCATCGTGCGGGCCTCGCTCACGTCCTTGATCGAAGCGTCGAACTGGCTGAGCAGCTCGAGCACCTCGGGGGTGAACACGCTCACGGGCTAGCTCCTTGGCTGTGCGGACGGCGCGGACGACAGGAGATGGATCCTATACGAAATATGATCCAGCGGTGCGTGTGGCATACTGCCAGCCCGCCGGCTCGGTCGCAGCAGCGCCGCCTCGCTCGTCTCGTGCCCGGCCATCCACCGACTGGAGGAGCGGTGCGCCTGACCCCGCACGAACAGGACCGGCTGCTCCTGTCGGTCGCCGCGATGGTGGCTCGGGACCGGCAGGCGCGAGGGCTGCGGCTGAACCACCCCGAGGCGGTCGCGATCCTCTCGGTGTTCATCCTCGAAGGGGCCCGCGACGGGCGCTCGGTCAGCGACCTCATGAGCGCCGGGCGCCACGTGCTCGGACGCGACGACGTGATGGAGGGCGTGCCCGAGATGATCCCCGAGGTCCAGATGGAGGCGACGTTCCCGGACGGCACGAAGCTGGTCACCGTCCACGAGCCGATCCTGTGATCCCCGGCGAGGTGACCGGGCCCGACGAGCCGGTGCGGATCAACGCGGGCAAGGCCACCGCCCGCGTGCGCGTCGTCAACGCCGGCGACCGGCCGGTGCAGGTCGGCTCGCACTACCACTTCGCGGAGGTCAACGAGGCGCTGTCGTTCGACCGGGACGCAGCCCGCGGCCGCCGGCTCGACGTGCCCGCCGGCACCAGCGTGCGGTTCGAGCCCGGCATCGAGCTCGACGTCGACCTGGTCGACTTCGGCGGCGACCGCATCCTGCGCGGCTTCCGCGGCCTGGTGGCAGGTCCCGTCGATGCGTGACGTCGAGCGGGCCCGCTACCGGCTGCTGTACGGCCCCACGACCGGTGACCGCATCCGGCTGGCCGACACCGAGCTGTTCATCGAGGTCGAGGCCGACCACTGCGCCGGGGGCGACGAGGCGGTCTTCGGCGGCGGCAAGGTGATCCGCGAGTCGATGGGCCAGTCGGTCGTCACGCGGGCGGAGGGCGCGCTCGACCTCGTGATCACCGGTGCCGTCATCCTCGACCACTGGGGGATCGTGAAGGCCGACGTCGGCGTGCGCGACGGGCGCATCGTCGGCTGGGGGAAGGCCGGCAACCCCGACACGATGGACCGCGTCGACCCGAACCTCGTGATCGGCCCGGCCACCGAGGTGCTCTCGGGCAACGGTAAGATCCTCACGCCCGGCGCGATCGACTGCCACGTGCACCTCATCTGCCCGCAGGTGATCGAGGAGGCGCTGGCCTCGGGCGTCACCACGCTGATCGGCGGCGGCACCGGCCCGGCCGAGGGCACCAAGGCCACCACCGTGACCCCCGGCGACTGGTACCTGGCCCGCATGCTCGAGGCGCTCGACCCGTGGCCGGTGAACGTCGCGCTGCTCGGCAAGGGCAACACCGTGTCCGAGGACTCCATGCGCGAGCAGCTGCGGGCCGGGGCCGCGGGCTTCAAGCTGCACGAGGACTGGGGCACGACGCCGGCGGTGATCGACGCCTGCCTGCGGGTGAGCGACCAGGAGGGCGTGCAGGTCGCGATCCACACCGACACGCTCAACGAGGCGGGCTACGTGGCCTCGACGCTGGCCGCGATCGCCGGCCGCACGATCCACACCTACCACACGGAGGGCGCGGGCGGCGGCCACGCGCCGGACATCGTCACGGTCGCGTCCGAGGCCAACGTGCTGCCCTCGTCGACCAACCCCACCCGCCCGCACACGGTCAACACCATCGCCGAGCACCTCGACATGCTCATGGTCTGCCACCACCTCAACCCCGCGGTGCCCGAGGACCTCGCGTTCGCCGAGAGCCGCATCCGCCCGTCGACGATCGCGGCCGAGGACGTGCTCCACGACCTCGGCGCCATCTCGATGATCGGCAGCGACAGCCAGGCGATGGGCCGCATCGGCGAGGTCATCATCCGCACGTGGCAGACCGCCCACGCGATGAAGCAGCGGCGGGGCGCGCTCGCCGGCGACGGCCCGGGCCGCGACAACCTGCGGGCCCGGCGCTACGTCGCGAAGTACGGCATCTGCCCGGCCGTGGCCCACGGCCTCGACGACCACGTCGGCTCGATCGCGCCTGGGCGGTTGGCCGACCTGGTGCTCTGGGACCCGGCTTTCTTCGGCGTCCGGCCCGAGGTCGTGCTCAAGGGCGGGATGATCGCCTGGGCGACGATGGGCGACGCGAACGCCTCGATCCCCACGCCGGGCCCGCGCCTGCCCCGGCCGATGTTCGGCGCGGCGCCGGCCGTGGCCGCGGCCACGTCGCTCGCGTTCGTGGCTCCGGCGGCGATCGAGGCCGGGCTGGCCGAGCGCATCGACGTCCGCCGCCGGCTCGTCGCCTGCAAGGACACCCGCCGGCTCGGCAAGGCGGACCTGCCCGAGAACACGGCCCGCCCACGGATCGAGGTCGAGCCCGACACGTTCGCCGTGCGGGTCGACGGCGAGCTGATCGAGGAGGCGCCGGTGTCCGAGCTGCCCATGGCCCAGCGCTACTTCCTGTTCTGATGTCGACGCTCGCGCTGCTCCAGCTCGCGGACGGGCGCCTCCCGGCCGGCGGCCACGCGCACTCAGCCGGGCTGGAGCGAGCGGTGCTCGACGGGCGGGTCACCGACATCGTCACCCTCGGCCGCTTCCTCGAGGGCCGGCTGCGCACCGCGGGCCTGACCGACGCGGCCCTGGCGGTCGCTGCTCGCAACAACGCCGACCCGCTCGGCTGGACGCGGCTCGAGGCCGAAGCGGCCGCCCGCACCGCGTCGCCCGC
>JAODBM010000204.1 GCA_025463985.1 Acidimicrobiales bacterium | reverse complement strand
AACAGGGGCGGCGCGCCGTCGATCCGGGGCGCTGGCCCGTCGAGCCGCGGCGTGCCGGCGGGTGCCGGGCTGGGCCTGGACGGCAGGTCGGTGCCGCCGACCCGGGCAGCCGGTGGCATCGCCGGCTCGCCCGACGCGGGGTGGACGGGCAGCGAGGTCGCCGGGCCCGCACCGCGCTGCGGCGTCGTTCGCGAGCCCATCGGCTCGTGGGTGATGCTGGAGGTCGAGCTGGGCGCGGCCGCCGCCGACTCCCGGCGCCGGGCCGGGAGGCCCGAGGCGGTCTTGCCACCAGTGGCGCCGGTGGACGGCGCTGGGCCCGAGCTGCGCGCCGTGGGAGCGGGCTCGGGGCGGGTGGTGTCGGCGTCACGCCGCGCGTGCCTCGGCGGCAACGGCGAGGTCGGGGCAGTCGCTGGCGGGGCCGAGGCGCCGGCGAGGCCCGCGAGCGGCGCGCCGGATGACGCGGACCCGTCGGGCGCGTCGATGAGCGACGCGAGCCCGGCGTCGAACGCGGCACCCTCGGGGACCGCACCGGCGTACGAGTCAGGCACCGGCGCGTCATAAGGGGTGAGCTCGAGGGGCCGGACCAGGCTCGGAGCGTCCGGCGCGCCTGAGGCGGTCGGCGCGAGCGCGGGGCGCGACGGCGGCATGAGCGCGGCGGAGGTGACGGGGAGCGAGTCGGTGATCAGGCCGGGCGGCAGCGAGACCACCGCGGTCACGCCGCCCGACGCAGACGGCATCAGGCGCACGGTGATGCCGAAGCGAGCCGCGAGGCGGCCGATGACGATGAAGCCGAGCGAGCGGGTCAGGGCGAGGCCCACGAGGGGCGGATGCGCGAGCAGCTGGTTGAAGTCGGTCAGCTGGGTGGTCGACATCCCGATGCCCTTGTCGGAGACGGACAGCACGTAGCCGTCGGCCTTCGTCCGGTGGCCGACCACCTCGACGCGCGTCTCCGGCGGCGAGAAGTTGGTCGCGTTCTCCATCAGCTCCGACAGGAGGTGGGCGACGTCCATGGCCGCGTTGCTGGCCACGGCGACCTCGTCGAACGAGAGCAGGTCGATGCGGGCGAACTCCTCGACCTCACCGAGCGCGGCGCGCACGACGTCGGCCAGCGGCGCCGGGCGACCGCGCTTGCGGGCCGGTTCCGCGCCGGCCAGCACCAGCAGCGATTCGGCGTTGCGGCGCATGCGGGTGGCGAGGTGGTCGAGCTTGAACAGGTTCTCGAGCTGGTCGGGGTCCTCTTCCTGGCTCTCGAGCTCGTCGATGAACTCGATCTGGCGATCGAGCAGGGTCTGGTTCCGGCGGGCCAGGTTCACGAACATCTCGCCGATGCCCTTGCGCAGCAGCGCGGCCTGCTCGGTGGCGACGTCCCCAGCCACTTGCTGGACCTTGTTGAACGCGCTGGCCAGCGCGCCGAGCTCGTCGTTCGAGGAGACCGCGATCGGCGTCATCGAGCTGACGAGATGGGCCACGTCCTCCTCGGCCGGGTTCCGCAGGGCCTCGACGAGCCGAGGCATCTGGTCGTCCGAGAGCTGCTCCGCGGCGCGGGTGAGGCGCTGGAGCGGCTGGGTGATCCGCCGGCCGAACACGACCGACGCCGCCGCCGCGAGGAGGATGCCCAGGCCCGCCGCCGACAGGTAGAGGTTGGCCGCCTTCTGAGACGTCGCGGCCTGCGCGGCCGCCGAGTTGAGGAGGTCGACGTCGATGCGCAGCTCGACGTCGTGCAGGCGCCCGAGGACGCTGCTGGTCCAGATCACGACGTCGGACGTGCTCAGCAGCACCGGCGCCGTCGGTCCTGCCTTCAGGATGTCGGTGCTCGCGGCGTCGAGGCGGGCCGCGGCCGGGGTGGCCATCGCGTCGCGCAGGTTGCCCTTGCCGACGCCGTCGGCGAGCGAGCGGAAGAGCGCCTGCTTGAGGGTCAGGGCGTCTTGTGCGTCCTTGATCGCGGTGAACCCGTTGGTGCCGGCGAGGCCGCTGGTCCCGGACGCGCCGCTCAGGAGAGCGCCCTGCACGGCGACGGAGGACTTGAACTCGTTGAGCGCGCCGATCGTGCGCATCTGGACCGCGAGCTGGGTGTCCTTGATCTCGTCCGCCAGGAGGCCGTTGACCGTGAGGAACGTGTTCTGCATGGCCGTCAGCGCGGCCACCTCTTGGTCCCAGGCATAGATCTGGTCGACGGCCTGTCGCTGCGCGCCGAGCCTCGACATGGCCTGGAGGCCGAGCCGGGCGGAGATCTGGACGGAGTCCGGCAGGTCCTTGGCCACGGCGTCGAACGAGCTGCTGACCTGCGCGACGGCCGCATCGGTCTTGCTGCGCGCCTGATCGAGCTGTGGCTTCCACTGCGTGCGCCCCGAGGCGATGTACCCCGAGCCGAACAGGTTCTCCATCTGCAGGGCGTGCATCGCATCGCTGTTCGCCCGGGACAGCAGGAGGATCCGCTCCGCTCGCTGTCCGCTGGCCGCGGTGTCCCGCCGGTCACGAGCGCCGAGGCCGGCCAGGACCACGATGATCGCCAGCGGGCCGGCGAGCAGGCTGATCAGCTTCGACCGGATCGTCAGGTTGTCGAACACTGCTGTTCCTGCCTCATGGCCGTCGCTTCCCCTTGCCGCGGGGGTCCAGGCGGTCGTGACCGCCGGAACCAAGATCCCTCCCTAGTCGGATCGCGCAGCGAGTTCTTGAGGGCCTTGGCCGGGTCCGTTGCGGTTCCTCGCCGACTTCACACCTTCTACGCGTGAGCTACGCTCCCGCCGTTCACAGCGCAGGAGGGGGAGAGACATTGAGCGACGCTTCGCAGGGCCCCGGGTGGTGGCAAGCCTCGGACGGGAAGTGGTATCCGCCGGAGCAGGCACCGGCCGCCGCGGCACCGACACCGCCGCCCAGCGTGCCTCCGGCATACGGCGCGGCTCCGACCGCTCCACCTGCCTATGGCGCACCTCCGGCGTACGGCGCCGCGCCCGCATACGGGGCGCCCGCGGCCTACGCCGGGCAAGGTCAGCTCGCCGAGTGGCCGCAGCGGGTTCTGTCCGGCCTCATCGACTTCGTGGCGCCGGGCATCGTCGCCGGCATCCTCATCCAGGTCAGCTTCGCCCTCGGCGCGATCGCCGAACTGCTGGCGCTCGGCTGGGGCATCTACAACGGCTACCTGAATGGCCAGACCGGGCAGAGCGTCGGGAAGAAGATCATCGGCACCAAGGTGGTCAGCGAGGAGACCGGCCAGGTCATCGGCGGCGGCGCCGGCATCCTGCGCTGGCTGTTCCACATCGTCGACGGCGTCATCTGCGGCATCGGCTACCTGTTTCCCCTCTGGGATCCCAAGAAGCAGACGATCGCCGACAAGATCGCCAAGACCGTGGTGATCACCGGCGCCCCGAAGCAGTCCTTCGGCGACGCCATCAAGCCCGGCTGACCGTCCGCCGGACAGCACACGAGACCCTCGGGGCCCCGGCTACGGCCGGGGCCTCGTCGTTCAGCGCATCGGCGCGGCGCTGGGGACGAGTGGGGACGGCAGCGCCGTCTCGCCCTCCAGGTGGCGGTCGACGGCCGCAGCGGCGGACCGGCCCTCGGCGATCGCCCACACGATGAGGCTCTGGCCGCGGCCCATGTCGCCGCACACGAACACGCCCGGCACGTTGGTGGCCCAGGTGGCGTCGCGCACCACGTTGCCGCGCCCGTCGAGGTCCACGCCCAGCTCGTCGAGCAGGCCGCCCTGCTCGGGGCCGGTGAAGCCCATGGCCAGGAGCACGAGGTCGCAGTCGATCTCGAAGTCGGTGCCCTCGACCTTCTCGAACCGGCCTTCGCGCATCTCGACCTCGTGAGCCCGCAGGGCTCGCACGTGGCCCTCGCCATCGTCGAGGAACCGCTCGGTGTTCACGGCGAAGAGCCGCTCCCCGCCCTCCTCGTGCGCCGAGGACGTGCGGTACATCAACGGCCACAGCGGCCAGGGCGTGGCGTCGGCCCGGTGCTCGGGGGGCCGGGGCAGGATCTCGAGCTGGTGGACGACGGTGGCGCCCTGGCGGTGCGCGGTGCCGAGGCAGTCGGCGCCGGTGTCGCCACCACCGATGATCACGACCGCCTTGCCGGACGCGTCGATCGGCGACGACATCAGGTCGCCCTCCTGCACGCGGTTCGACGGTGGCAGGTACTCCATGGCCTGGTGGATGCCGGCCAGCTCGCGGCCGGGGATCGGAAGGTCCCGGGACTGCGTGGCGCCGCCGGCCAGCACGACCGCATCGAACGAGCCGCGCAGCTCCTCGACGCCGAGGTCGACGCCCACGTTGACGCCAGCCTTGAACACGGTGCCCTCGGCCTGCATCTGCGCGAGCCGCCGGTCGAGGTGGCGCTTCTCCATCTTGAACTCGGGGATGCCGTAGCGCAGCAGCCCGCCGATGCGATCGGCCCGCTCGAAGACCGTGACCGCATGACCGGCCCGGGTCAGCTGCTGCGCGGCGGCCAGGCCGGCTGGCCCGGAGCCGACGACTGCCACCGACTTGCCGGTGATCGTGGTGGGCCGGATCGGCAGGACCCAGCCCTCGTCCCACGCCCGGTCGATGATCTCGACCTCGACCTGCTTGATCGTGACCGGGTCCTGGTTGATGCCGAGCACGCACGCGGCCTCGCAGGGCGCGGGGCACAGCCGGCCGGTGAACTCGGGGAAGTTGTTGGTGGCGTGCAGGCGCTCGATGGCCTCGTGCCAGCGATCGCGGTACACGAGGTCGTTCCAGTCCGGGATGAGGTTGCCGAGCGGGCAGCCGTTGTTGCAGAACGGGATGCCGCAGTCCATGCAGCGGCTGGCCTGGTCGCGCAGGCGCTCGCCGTCGAACGGCTCGTAGACCTCCTTCCAGTCCTTGAGCCGCACCGGCACCGGCCGGCGCGACGGCAGGGCGCGCCCGTGCTTGAGGAACCCCTGGATGTCACCCATGGCCGGCGCTCTATCCCTTCGCTGCGGCCATGATGGCCTCGTCGATGTTCTCGCCCCGCTCCTCGGCGGCCGCGATGGCCGCGAGGACCCGCTTGTAGTCGCGGGGCATCACCTTCACGAACTGGCGCACCGAGTACTGCCAGTCCGAGAGGATGCGGCCCGCCACCTCCGACGAGGTCTCGTCGCGATGGCGGAAGATGGTGCCGACCAGCCAGGTGGTGTCCAGCTCGTCGAGCGGTTCGAGCTCGACCATCTCGGTGTTGAGCAGGCTGCTGAACGTGCCGTCGACGTCCCACACGTAGGCCGTGCCCCCCGACATGCCGGCGCCGAAGTTGCGGCCCGTGGTGCCGAGGACCACGACGCGGCCGCCGGTCATGTACTCGCAGCCGTGGTCGCCGATGCCCTCGACCACCGCGGTGGCGCCCGAGTTGCGCACGGCGAACCGCTCACCGACCCGGCCGCGGATGAACGCCTCTCCCGCGGTGGCGCCGTAGAGCATCACGTTGCCGGCGATCACGTTCTGCTCGGCCACGAAGTCGGGATGGGCGTCGTCGGGCGGCCGCACGATGATCCGGCCGCCGGAGAGTCCCTTGCCGACGTAGTCGTTCGCATCGCCGTGCAGGCGCAGCGTGATGCCCTTGGGCAGGAACGCACCGAGGCTCTGCCCGGCCGAGCCCCGCAGCGTGATGTCGATCGTGTCCGCGGGCAGACCGTCGCCGCCGTGCTTCTTGGTGAGCTCGTGGCCGAGCATGGTGCCGACGGTGCGGTTGACGTTGCGGATCGGGTAGTCGAGCGTGATCGGCGTGCCCGTGTCGATGGCGGTCCGGGCGGCGAGGATCAGCTGCTGGTCGAGCGCCCGGTCCAGCCCGTGGTCCTGCTGGCGCGTGCAGGAGAGGTCGCCGCCGAACGGCCGCTCGGGCACGTGGAGGATCGGGCTGAGGTCGAGCCCGGCGGCCTTCCAGTGGTCGACCGCCTGCCGCGCGTCGATCATCTCGGCGTGCCCGATGGCCTCGGCCAACGTGCGGAACCCGAGGGCGGCGAGGTGCTCGCGCACCTCCTCCGCGACGAACTCGAAGAAGTTGATGACGAACTCCGGCGTGCCGTTGAACCGCTTGCGCAGCTCGGGGTTCTGCGTGGCGATGCCGACCGGGCACGTGTCGAGGTGGCAGACGCGCATCATGATGCAGCCCGACACCACCAGCGGTGCGGTGGCGAAGCCGAACTCCTCGGCGCCGAGCAGCGCCGCGATGATCACGTCGCGCCCGGTCTTCATCTGGCCGTCGGCTTGCACGACGATGCGGTCTCGCAGGCCGTTGAGCAGCAGCGTCTGCTGCGTCTCGGCCAAACCCAGCTCCCACGGCGCGCCAGCGTGCTTGAGCGATGTGAGCGGGCTCGCGCCCGTGCCGCCGTCGTGCCCGGAGATCAGCACGACGTCCGCGTGCGCCTTCGAGACGCCAGCCGCCACCGTCCCGACCCCCACCTCGGCCACGAGCTTGACGTGGATGCGGGCCGCCGGGTTGGCGTTCTTGAGGTCGTGGATGAGCTGGGCGAGATCCTCGATGGAGTAGATGTCGTGGTGCGGCGGCGGGCTGATGAGCCCTACGCCCGGCGTGGAGTACCGGGTCTTGGCGATCCACGGGTACACCTTGTGGCCCGGCAGCTGGCCGCCCTCACCCGGCTTGGCGCCCTGGGCCATCTTGATCTGGATGTCGTCGGCGTTCGTGAGGTACTCGCTGGTGACCCCGAACCGGCCCGATGCCACCTGCTTCACCGCGCTGCGCCGCTCGGGGTCGTACAGCCGATCGGCGTCTTCGCCGCCTTCACCGGTGTTCGACTTGCCGCCGATGCGGTTCATCGCGATCGCGAGGTTCGTGTGCGCCTCGGCGGAGATCGAGCCGTAGCTCATAGCCCCGGTCGAGAAGCGCTTGACGATGTCGCTGATGGGCTCGACCTCGTCGATCGAGACCGGCGGCCGGTCGCCCTCGCGCAGCTCGAACAGGCCACGCAGCGTGGCCAGGTTGCTCGACTGCTGGTCCACGAGCGCCGTGTACTCCTTGAACACCTCGTAGCGCTTGCTGCGGGTGGCGTGCTGGAGCTTGTAGACGGTCTCGGGGTTGAAGAGGTGGTACTCGCCCTCGCGCCGCCACTGGTACTCACCGCCGACCTCGAGCTCGCGGTGCGCCCGCTCGCTGGGTCGGTCGGGATACGCGGCACGGTGGCGGGCCTGCACCTCGGCGGCGAGGGCGTCGAGGCCGATGCCGCCGAGCTTCGAGGTGGTGCCGGTGAAGTACTCGTCGACGAGGTCCGCGCCCAGGCCGATGGCCTCGAACACCTGCGCCCCGGTGTACGACGCGACCGTCGAGATGCCCATCTTGGACATCACCTTGAGCACGCCCTTGCCGGCGGCCTTGATGTAGCGGTGGACGGCGTCGTCGAGCGGCACGTCCTCGAGCGAGCCCCGGGCGATCATGTCCTCGATGGTCTCGAAGGCCAGGTAGGGGTTGATGGCCGCGGCGCCGTACCCCAGGAGCAGCGCCATGTGGTGCACCTCGCGGGCATCGCCGGCCTCGACGACCAGCCCCACCTTGGTGCGGGTCTTCTCCCGCACGAGGTGGTGGTGCACGGCCGACGTGAGCAGCAGCGACGGGATCGGCGCCAGCTCAGAGGTCGAGTCCCGGTCGGAGAGCACGATGACGTTGGCGCCCGCGGCGATGTGCTCGCTGACCTGGCGGCGCACGTCCTCGATCGCGTCGCGCAGCGCGCCCCCGCCGCCGGCGACCGGATACAGCCCGTTGACGGCCACCGTCTTGAAGCGGTCGCTCGTCTCCTGGACGTGCAGCAGCTTGGCCAGCTGGTCGTTGTCGAGGATCGGGAAGCCCAGCTCGATCTGGCGGCACGACTCGGGGCCGGGCGCCAGCAGGTTGTGCTCGGGACCGATGGTGCCCCCGAGGCTCGTGACCATCTCCTCGCGGATGGCGTCGAGCGGCGGGTTCGTGACCTGCGCGAACAGCTGCGAGAAGTAGTCGAACAGCAGGCGTGGCCGAGCCGAGAGCACGGCGATGGGCGTGTCGGTGCCCATCGACCCGAGGTTCTCGCCGCCGGTGCGAGCCATCGGACCGATGAGGAGCTTCTGCTCCTCGATCGTGTAGCCGAACGTGAGCTGGCGACGCACCACGTCGCCATGGGGGTAGCGGATGTGCGGCCGCTCGGGCAGATCGTTGAGCTTCACGAGCCCGGCGTCGAGCCAGGCCTGGTACGGCTGCTCGGCGGCCAGCGTGGCCTTGATCTCGTCGTCACCGATGATGCGGCCCTCCGACGTGTCGACCAGGAACATCCGCCCGGGCTGGAGGCGTCCCTTCCTGATGACCGTCGACTGATCGATGTCGAGCACGCCCACCTCGGACGCCATGATCACGAGATCGTCGCTCGTCACCCAGTACCGCGACGGCCGGAGCCCGTTGCGATCGAGGACGGCGCCGATGACCGTGCCGTCGGTGAACGCGACCGACGCCGGCCCGTCCCACGGCTCCATCAGCGACGCGTGGAACCGGTAGAAGGCCCGCTTGGCCGGGTCCATGAGGTCGTGGTTCTCCCACGCCTCAGGGATCATCATCAGTACGGCGTGGTGCAGGGGGCGTCCGCCGAGGTGCAGCAGCTCGAGCGCCTCGTCGAAGCTGGCCGAGTCGCTGTCGTCGGGCGTGCAGATCGGGAACATCCGCGACAGGTCGCCGGGGAACAGGTCGCTCTCGAGCATGGCCTCGCGGGCCCGCATCCAGTTCCGGTTGCCCTTGACCGTGTTGATCTCGCCGTTGTGGGCCAGGTAGCGGTACGGGTGGGCGAGCGGCCACGACGGGAATGTGTTGGTGGAGAACCGTGAGTGCACGAGCGCGATCGCGCTCTCGACCCGCTCGTCTTGCAGGTCGACGTAGAAGTCGCGCAGCTGCGGGGTCGTGAGCATGCCCTTGTAGACGATCGTGCGGCCCGACAGGCTCGGGAAGTACACCCGGCCGTCGCCCTCACCGACCTCGTGCTCCACCCGCTTGCGCACCACGTACACCCGGCGCTCGAGGTCCAGGCCGCTGAACGCGCCGCCGGGACCGGCGATGAAGACCTGGCGGAACGTGGG
Source organism: Acidimicrobiales bacterium (assembly GCA_025463985.1). Classification (GTDB taxonomy): domain Bacteria; phylum Actinomycetota; class Acidimicrobiia; order Acidimicrobiales; family Iamiaceae; genus JAODBM01. The sequence goes on along the minus strand of JAODBM010000204.1, from coordinate 5,337 downwards.
CATGGCGCCGGCGGCCCCCGACCCGAGGTCGGACGCGTCGGTGGGCACGTCGCGCCAGGCCAGCACCTCGAGGCCCTCGCTGGCCACGATCTTGCCGATCGACTCGACCACGGTGTCGGCCGCCTCGGGGTCGGTCGGCAGGAACGCCATGCCCGTCGCGTAGGACCCGGCCGGCGGCAGCTCGACCCCCGCCACCTCCCGGAAGAAGCGGTCGGGGATCTGCAGCAGGATGCCGGCACCGTCGCCCGTGTTGGTCTCGGCCCCGGACGCGCCGCGGTGCTCCAGGTGGCAGAGGGCGGCGATGCCCTTCTCGACCAGGTCATGGGTCTGGCGACCCTTGAGATCGACCACGAACGCGACCCCGCAGGCGTCGTGCTCGTTGGCAGGGTCGTACAGACCCTGGCGGGGCGGCATCGTGCGCATCGGCGCTTCTCTCAGGCGAAGGGCTACGGGAGGTGTCGCTCGCCGGGACGCCGTTGGCCCGTTCAGCAGGTCTGACGATGGTAGCCGAAACGGTTCCGAAACCAGCCAGCGAGATTCGCCGGCCCCAGCGGGGGAAACCGGAGGTTTCGCGCCGCCGTAGCCTGCCGGCATGGCTGTGACCGACCTGTCCGACGCGCTGGCGATGCTCGCGTTCGTCGCGGCCGCCCCGTCGCCGTTCCACGCCGTGGCCGAGGCCCGCAACCGGCTGGAAGGGGCCGGCTTCGTTGCCCTCGAGCCGGGCGACCCGTGGCCCAGCGGGGCCGGCCGCCACCTGTTCAGCCGCGACGGCGCCCTGGTCGCCTGGGTCGTGCCCGACGATCTGGCCCCCGAACGCCCGTTCCGCATCATCGGCGCGCACACCGACAGCCCCAACCTACGCATCAAGCCCCACCCGGACACCGGCCGCGCCGGCTGGCGCCAGCTCGGCATCGAGGTCTACGGCGGCGCCCTGCTCAACTCGTGGCTCGACCGCGACCTCGGCCTGTCGGGCCGGGTCGTCGTCCGCGGCGCCGACGGACCCGAGGCCCACCTTGTGCTCGTCGACCGCCCTCTCCTGCGGGTCCCCCAGCTCGCCATCCACCTCGATCGAGATGTCAACAGCGGCTTGGTCCTGAACCCCCAGGTGCACCTCGTCCCGGTCTGGGGGTCGGGCCGCGCCAGCGATGGCGACCTGGCCCGCTTCCTCGCCACCGAGCTGAGCGTCGTGCCCGCCGACGTCATGGGGTGGGACCTCATGGTCCACGACCTCACCCCCGGCTGCCTCCTCGGCGAGCGCAACGACCTGCTCGCGTCGGCGCGGCTCGACGACCTGCTGTCCTGCTGGGCCGCGGTCGCCGCCTTGATCGCGGTCGCCGACGCTCCCGCCGACCATGCCAGCGCCATCTGCCTCTTCGACCACGAGGAGGTCGGGAGCCAATCGGCCACCGGTGCCGACGGCGCGCTGCTGGCCGGAGCCCTCGAGCGCTCGGTCCTCGGTCGCGGCGGCGACCGCGCCGCCTTCCTGCACGCGATGGCCGCGTCGTCGGCGGTCTCGGCCGACGGCGCCCACGCCACCCATCCGAACTACGCGGAGCGCCACGAGCCCGACCACTGGGTCGAGGTCAACGGCGGACCGGTCGTCAAGGTCAACGCCAACCAGCGCTACGCCACCGACGCGCTCAGCGGCGCGATCTTCGTCGCCGCGTGCGAGCGCGCCGGGGTGCCGTTCCAGCGCTTCGTGTCCCGCACCGACATGCCCTGCGGCTCGACGATCGGCCCGATCACCGCCGCTCGCCTCGGCATCCCCGTCGTCGACGTCGGCGTCGCCCAGCTCTCGATGCACTCCGCACGCGAGCTCTGCGGCGCCGCCGACCCCGGCCTCTTCGTCCGGGCGCTCACCGCCTACCTCCAGGGCTGAGCGAGCACGGCCGAGCCCGCCGCGGTCGTCCGCAAAGGGTCACAACCGCACGTTGTGACGTTTCGTGCCATGTGATGCCGGGCATGGGGTAGCGGCTCGTCGGAGCAAGAAGGTGCGCCTTGGCGTGCCCCATCGGGTTCGCCCATGCGTGGCCCCGTTGCCCGGCGGCGTCGGCATCGATCCGATCCAACGGAGGACCTGACATGAGCTTCGACCCGAGGGTTCGGGCGGCGCGCCTCGCCATCATCGTGCTTCTCGCGGCGTCCGGTTGCGGCCCGGCCACGCACAAGAGCGCCGAGCCCCCGACCTCGACTCCGGCCTCGGCCCCGGCCTCGGCCTCGCACGACGACACGGTCGTGCCCTCGGCCCCGCCCCCGGCGGCCGCGGCGGCGTCAGCGGCAGCAGCAGCCGCCGCAGCTGCCGCCGCCCCGCGGGGCTCCCGCACGTTCGCCGAGCTCTGGCGCAGTTCCACGAAGCTCGTCATCGGCGACGTCCGCTGGGTGCAGGACATCCCCACGACACCCGGCCAGGCCCCGCAGACCAAGGCCACGCTGCGCGTCGACCGCGTCCTGGCCTCGAAGCCCGATCACGGCCCGCGGATCGGGGAAGGCAGCCTCCTGGCCATCCGTCAGGTCAGCCAACCGGGCGCTCCCATCTCGGGCGACGCCGACACGGTCCGCTGGGGCCATCGCTACGTGCTGTTCGTGCACCCGCTCGAGGTCCACCCGGGCCAACCCTCGACCGAGTGGACCACCACGGCCCGCGACGGCGCCTACTCCGCCGACGTCCACGACCAGCTCACCCGGCTCGACGCAGCGTCTCCGCTGCCCGCCGCCATCGATGTCCCATCGCTGGTCGCGCAAGCGACCGGCCGGTGAGGTCCCCGCTCCGCGGCGCGCAGCTCCACAGTTCCATGTTGCGGTGTTTCGACGCGAGGTGATGCGGGGAATGGGCCCGACGGTCATCGACCGCAAGGGGACCCAATGCGCTTCGCCCGCACAGGCGTGAACATGAGGATCCACCGCGTCGCCATCGCACAGGGGATCGGGATGGTCCTCGTGGTCGCCGTGTCCGGCTGTGGCCCAGCCACGCAGCGCACCGAGGTGCACACGACGTCCAATCGTGCTCCGACCACGCGCGCTCCTGGCGGAGTGGTGCGGTCCATGACGCGTGCCCACACCTATCGGTCGCTCGCCGAGCTCTGGGGGGACTCCACCAAGCTCGTCGAGGCTGACGTCGTCGGCGTCGAAGACGTGCCGGCGGGGCCGGACGACATGCTCGAGGCCAAGGTGACCGTGCGGGTCCGCCGCCTGCTGGCGTCCAAGCCCGACCGGGGCACGCTGGTGCGAGAGGAGGGCACGGTGGTCGTGCGCCAGATCGGCCACGTGGGCGTTCCGCTCCAGGGCGGTATCGACATCCTGAGCAACGGGCGGCGCTACGTCCTGTTCCTCGCACCCCTCGAGCGCAAGCGAGACCGGCTGGTGGGCGAGTGGACCATCAGCGGACCCGAAGGTGCCTATCTTGCAGAAGGTCGGGATCACCTCCGCCGGGTGGATCCCGACTCCATGCTCCCCGCCTCGATCGATCTCGGTCCGCTCGTGGCGCAGGCGCTGGCGGTCGTGCCCGATGGCGCCCGGCCCACAGCGTCGATCACCCGACCCTGACGCGGCTCGCCGATCGGGGCCCGGGGCGTGTCAGGCTGAGGCGATGGATCGGGCCGAGGCGACGCAGATGTTGGGCGTGTCCGCCGACGCGCCGTGGCCCGAGGTGCAGCGGGCGTTCCGGACGTTGATCCGGACCCGGCACCCCGACCACGCCGGCGTCGAAGCCACCGCCGACGCCGCGCTGCTCATCCAGGCGTTCGAGGTGCTCGACGCCGCACGCCGCCAGCCCGCGGCGTCCGACGGGCCCACCGCCGGGGCGGCGACGCGCCCCGCGAAGCGCACGGCCACACCCCCACGACCGTCTCGGCCGCCGATCGAGCCGACGACCATCGTGCGGATCGACGACGACACCATCGGGCTCGGAGCACCCGCCGACGAGGCGTTCGCACTGCTCATGGAGGCCGCACACGACATCGGCGAGGTCTCGTACCTCGACCGATCGGTGCCGATCATCGAGGCCATCTGCCAGTTCGTCGGCGCGCCGGCCACGTCGCTCGTGGTCACGCTGCAGGGGCGCAATGACGGCACCGAGGCGTTCTGCACGACTGAATCGATCGAGGCCCGGCCAGGACCGCCCACGAAGGACGTGGTCGACGTGTACGAGTCCCTCCTGCGTCAACGGCAGGCCCGCGCCGCGGCCGAGGCTGCCCGCCCGCCACGACCGAGCGCGGTGCGGTGACCCGCCTCTTCGGCGCCCACGCCGTCATCACCGGGGGATCCAGCGGTATCGGGCTGGCGACCGCCCACGCACTGGCCGCACGCGGCGCGTCCGTCTCGCTCGTGGCGCGGGACCCCGAGCGCCTTGCCGCCGCGGCCGCCGAGCTGACGGCCGCCGGGGCGACGGTGCGGACGGCGTCGGTCGACGTCGCCGATGGCGATGCGCTGCGCACCGCGCTGGACGAGCTCGTCGGGGCCGCTGGACCCTGCGATGTGCTGATCACCTCGGCCGGCCAGGCCCGGCCCGGCCACTTCTTGCAGCTCGACGACGACGTGTTCCGGCGCATGGTCGAGGTCGACTACTTCGGCACGCTGTACGCGATCCGCGCCGTCGCTCCGGCGATGGTCGAGCGGCACCGGGGGTCGATCGTGGCCATCTCGTCGGCCGCGGGACTGGTGGGGATCTACGGCTATACGGCGTACGCGCCGGCCAAGTTCGCGGTGCGGGGGCTGTGCGAGGCGCTGCGCGACGAGCTTCGCCCGGCCGGGGTGCACGTGGCGTGCGTGTTCCCGCCCGACGTCGACACGCCCCAGCTCGCCGAAGAGAACCGCTGGAAGCCAGCGGAGACGGCCGCGATCAGCGGCACGATCCGACCGCTGCCGGCATCGCAGGTCGCGGACGCGATCGTCCGGGCGATCGAGCGAGAGCGCTTCGCCGTCTACCCGGACCGGCCGACCGCCGTCCTCGCCGCGCTCGCGCCGTTGGCCGCACCCCTCGTCCGCCGCCTGATCGACCGCAAGGTCCGATCCGTCAACCCGCGCTGAAAGCTCGCAGCGCGGTGATGTCACCACCAAGAGTGGTGGCATCACCACTACAACGGGTTGCGAGCGGGTAGCGTTGTTGGAAACGCACCCCACTCGAAGGTCCTCCCGATGGGCAGCTTGCACGGATATCCGAGCGAAGCACGCGTCGCCAGCCCCAGCCTCGCCGAGCAGGTGCTCGACGCGCTGGGCTCTGCGGTCGCCGTGCTCGACGCCGAGGGGCGGGTGCGTGCCGTCAACGCCGCCTGGGCCCGCGCCGCGGGCGCGCCGGCCGACACGCTCGCCGGCCTGCGAGTCGGCGACGACCTGATCGCC
>JAODBM010000201.1 GCA_025463985.1 Acidimicrobiales bacterium | reverse complement strand
GCCGGCGGCGGCAGGGCGGTCACGCCCCGTTCCGGTGCCGGCGCCTCGGGCTGCAGGTGCTGGCGGGCCCAGGCGACGGCCTCGTGGGCGATGGCGGGGTGGAACCGCCAGTGGTGGAGCTGGCGCTCGGTCGCCGGCGCGTCCTCGCCGAGCTCGAGCAGGCTCAGCGCGAGGCTGCGGGCCCGGCGGCGGCGCTCGGCGGGATCGGGGGTGCGCAGCTCGGCCTCGACCCACGCCTGGTGCCGGTCCTGCAACGGCGCCGGGAGTCGACGGACCTGGTGGGCGGTGAGCGGCGGGAGCTTGCGCCGGACGGCCAGGCCGTCGCCGCCGCACACCTGCGCCAGCTTGAACTGGCAGGCCCGGCCCAGCGCCCGGACGAACGGCGAGTGCTTGCCGCCCTTGGTGCCGAGCCCGAGCGACTTGGCGGTGTCGGCGAGCGGGAGGTCGTAGCCCTCGGGCCACTGCTCGAGGCCGTCGGCGAGCCGGCGCATGAGCCAGGTGGTGCTGGGACCGAGGATGCCGAGCCAGAAGAGCTCGACGTACGGCGAGCGCGGGTCGTGGCCCAGCCGATCGATCAGCGGGTCGGGCCAGGCGGTGACGCGGAGTGCGTCGATGAGCAGGGGGTCGTCGATGAGGGGGAGGGACAAGGGTCCTCCTTGGGGCGGTGACCGGACGGCGGTCGATCGGAGCGGACGGGACGACCCGAGGGCAGTCGAGTACCCTCATGTACTTTCATGCAGTATCACGCTGAGGTCAAGGTGGCCCGACGAGCCGGCGGCCCGGCTCAGCGGCCGTAGCCTGGCCAGATGTCCGAGCCCCACGCCCTCGACCTGGTCGACCAGGTGCGCGCCTGGGTCGACGCGGCCGAGCGCATCGTCGTGCTGACCGGCGCCGGGATCTCCACCGACTCGGGCATCCCCGACTTCCGCGGGCCCAACGGGCTGTGGACCAAGGACCCCAAGGCCGAGCGCACCTCGCACATCCACTTCTATGCGAGCGATCCGGAGGTGCGCCGGCTCTCGTGGCAGCAGCGGCTGCACCATCCGGCGTGGAGCGCCGCGCCCAACGCCGGCCATCTCGCCGTCGTCGAGCTCGAGCGCCGCGGCAAGCTGCTGGCGGTGCTGACGCAGAACATCGACGGGCTCCATCAGCTCGCCGGCACCGACCCCGGCCTCGTGGTGGAGGTGCATGGCACCATGCGCGAGGTCACCTGCCTCGACTGCGGCGAGCGGGCCGACATGCAGCGAGCGCTCGACCGCGTGCGCGCCGGCGAGGACGACCCGCCGTGCCGCACGTGCGGCGGCATCCTCAAGTCCGCCACCGTGTCGTTCGGCCAGGCGCTCGACCCCGACGATCTCGATCGCGCCGAGCGGGCGGCGCGGGCGGCCGATCTGCTGCTCGCCGTCGGCACCACGCTCACCGTCTATCCGATCGCCGGCGTGCCGCCGCTGGCCCACGCCGGCGGCGCCCGGGTGGTCACGGTCAACGGCGCGCCGACCGCGTACGACCACGCCGCGGACGCCGTGCTGCGCGGCCCGATCGGCGATCTGCTGCCGGCCATCTGTGGCGGGCCCACCCCCGCGACGCCGCCACCGACCGGGGAATAGCCCGCCCTGGACCCATTGTTGACCTGGTCAGTAGCATTTCTCTTCGACCGGAACCACGCCCGGGGGACTCGTCCCATGGCGCCGCACCCGGGCCGCCCGACCAACGACGAGGCATCCACATGGCCAGCTTCCGAGATCTCCTCACCGCGACCAAGGCGCAGATCCGCGAGGTCGACACCGCCGAGGCCAACGAGCAGCTCGGTGCGCCCGGGGTCGTCGTGCTCGACGTCCGCGAGCCCGACGAGTACGAGCAGGGTGCGCTGCCAGGGGCGCTGCACATCCCGCGCGGCACGCTCGAGACCTCGATCGAGATGCGCGTGCCCGACCACGAGACGCCGCTCGTCGTGTACTGCGCCGGGGGCACCCGCTCGGCGTTCGCGGCCAAGACCCTCACCGAGCTCGGCTACACCGACGTCGTCTCGGTCGTGGGCGGCTTCAACAAGTGGAAGGACGAGGGTCGGGACTGGACCACGCCGGCCACGCTCACGCCCGCGCAGCGCAACCGCTACAAGCGCCACCTGCTGCTGCCCGAGGTCGGCGAGACCGGCCAGCAGAAGCTGCTGGACTCGCGGGTGCTGATGCTCGGCGCCGGCGGCCTCGGCTCGCCCGCGGCCATGTACCTCGCGGCAGCCGGCGTCGGCACGATCGGGATCATCGACATGGACGTCGTCGACGAATCGAACCTGCAGCGCCAGATCCTGCACAACATGGAGCGCATCGGCGACCGGAAGGTCGACTCGGCCAAGAAGACGCTCACGCTGATCAACCCCGACGTGAACGTCGTGACCTACGACGTGCGCCTCGGCGCCGACAACGTGATGGAGATCCTGTCGGGCTTCGACCTGATCGTCGACGGCACGGACAACTTCCCGACTCGCTTCCTCGTCAACGATGCCTCGGTGAAGCTGGGCATCCCGGTCGTGCACGGCTCGATCTTCCGGTTCGAGGGGATGGTCACGGTGTTCGATCCCCGCCACGGCCCGACCTACCGGGACATGGTCCCCGAGCCGCCGCCCGCCGAGCTCGCGCCGTCGTGCGCCGAGGCCGGCGTCCTCGGCGTCCTGCCCGGCATCATCGGTTCGCTCCAGGCGATCGAGGCCATCAAGGTGCTGCTCGACCTCGGCGACCCGCTGATCGGGCGGTTGCTGGCCTACGACAGCCTCGAGCAGTCGTTCCGGGAGTACAAGGTGCAGGTCGACCCGACCAACGAGATCACCTACGAGAACCGCGACCGCATCGTCGTGACCGAGCTCGACGGGCTCTGCCTGCCCCATCCCCTCGAGGCGCCAGCCGAGCGCTGACCGCCGGGCTGCAGAGGCTTCGGCCGAGGGGGATCGCGCCCCCCACTAGGGTTTCGAGCCGTGCCCAATTCGAGCCGTTCCAGCGCGCCGCTTCGGCGCTGGTGGGCTCGTCCGGAACGCTGGCTGGCCCTGGTGGCCTGCGCCTTCGCGGGGCTGAGCTTCGCCTCGGTCGCACTGCTGATCTTCGGCTGGTTCCACCCGGTCACGGTGATCCCGATCGCGATCCTGCTCACCGCGCTCCTGGCGTGGACGTGGGGGGACTGGGCGCCGGTGCCGGCGGAGCGCGCCGATCCCCGGTGGTTCTGGGCGCTCGCGGCCGTGATCGCGCTCGCCAGCGTGGGGGTCAACGCCGCCTGGGCCAACGAGCACACGACGCTCAACCGAGACCCCGGCACGTACTTCAACGCCGCCCTCGTGCTGCGCGACCACGGGGCACCCACCTTCCACCCGGTGTGGGGCGGCTATGCCGGCGAGCCGGACCTGGATCAGGCCGGACCCGGGCTGCTCAAGGTGTCCGAGGGACGCTACGGCTTCCAGGGCCTGCACCTGCTCCCGGCCCTTGGTGCCGCAGCCGGGTGGGCCGGCGGCGACAACGTCCTGGCCCGGGTGCCGGCCATCCTCGGCGGGCTGTTCCTGCTGTTCCTCATGGGCTTCGCGCGCCGCCTCGTCGGCCCGGTCTGGGCGCTGGTGGCCGGCGCGTCGTTCGCGCTGCTGGTGCCGTTCGCCTACGGCGGCCGCGACTTCCTCAGCGAGATGGTGCTCGGTCCCGCGCTCTTCGCCGCGCTCTGGCTGCTCGCCGACGCGCTCGACGGCCGGCCCGAGCGCCGGGCCATCCTCCCGGGCGCCCTGCTCGGTGCCGGCGCGATGGCCCGCATCGACTCGCCGCTGGCGCTCATCGGGTTCCTCGCCTTCCTCGGGCTCTGGTTGACGAGCCACCGGCACCGCTGGCGCACCGGCCTCGCGGTGCTGGGTCCGATGCTGCTCGGCGTCGCGCTCGCCGGCGCCGACGGCTGGATCAACGCCAAGAGCTACTTCATCGACCACGAGTCCGAGCTGCTCGGCCAGGCGGCGCTGCTGGGCGCACTGGGCGTGGTCATGGTCGCGTGGTGGGTGGTCGACCGCCGCTGGTCCGAACGCGTCGCGGCCTGGTGGCCGCGCTACCGGTGGCGCGCCGCAACGGCGTCAGCGGTGCTGGTCATCGCCCTGATGCTGTTCGGCCTGTTCCTGCGACCTCACCTGCAGGACGTGCACGCCGTGGCGCGCGCCACCCTCATCGAGGGCTACCAGCAGGTCGAGGGCCTGCCGATCGACGGCACCAGCTCCTACGACCAGGACTCCGTGCGCTGGCTCACGTGGTACCTCGGCCCGGTGGCCTTCGCGGCGGCCGTGGCCGGTGGCGCGTGGTTGCTGCATCGGACCGTGCGGGGCGTGGCCCGACGCCCGGAGCTGCTGGCCATGTCCGTGCTCGCACCGCCGCTGGCGCTCTACCTCTACCGGCCTTCGATCTACCCGGACCACCCGTGGGCGACGCGCCGCTTCCTGCCGGTCGTGTTCCCGATGCTGCTGGTGCTGGCGTGCTGGTGCGCGGCCCGGCTGTGGGAGCGGCGCGCCCCGGCTCGAGCGGTGCTGCGGGTCGCCGCCGTGCTGCTGGCCGCCGGAACGCTGATCTTTCCGGCCGCCGTGCTCGCCCCGATCTGGCAGTTCCGGGTGTTCACGGACCGGCTCGGACAGGTGCGCCAGGTCTGCGACGTGCTGCCGCCGAAGGCCGCGGTCATCGTCGTGGCCGATCCGTTCGAGGTCAACACGCGGGTGCTCGCCACGGTGTGCGACGTCCCGGCGGCGACCGCGACCAACGACGACGGCATCCCGACCCGCCAGACGCTCGATGAGGTCGCGGCGGCCTGGCGTCGCCACGGACGCGAGCTGTGGCTCGTCGGGTTGCGCCAGGGCGTCCTCCAGGGACTGGGCGTCAAGGATCCGGTCGAGTTCCAGCGCACCGAGACGCACGCGCTCGCGTCCTCGCTGAAGCACCGTCCGAACAAATTGCTCACGCAGACGATCTCGATGGACGTGGGCCGCTACTGACGGATGCCCACGGTCCCGCCGCCGTCAGCGTCAGCGTCAGCGTGCGCGTGCCCCGACCACCGTCCAGGGGAACGGGCTGCGCACCGTGTGCACGTCGACGTGACGACCGACCAGCTCGGCGAACGCCGCCTTCGACCAGTGGTTGACGTGGCCGGGGGTGTTGCCGAGTGCCGGGATGTACTTGCCGCGCGCGAGGTTCGCAACGCGCCAGACCGGCTCACGCGGCACGGTCAACACGAGGTCGCGGCGCGCGACGCGGGCCAGCTCTGACAGCGCGAGCGGAGGGTCGGGCACGTGCTCGAGCACCTCGACGGCGAGCACGAGGTCGAACGTGGCGTCTGCGAACGGCAGGTGGCCGACGTCGCCGAAGAGCGCGGCGAACGGCCCGCCCTGCCAATGGGCGGCCAGCTCGGCGTCGGGCAGGTCGAGGCCGGTGATGTCCGCCGCCGGCCAGCGGCGAGCCAGCCGTCGTGCCACCTCGCCCTCGCCGAGGCCCACCTCGAGCACGCGGAGCGGCGCGGCTTCGGGCAGCGCGTGGTCGAGGGCGGCGAGGAAGCCGCGCATCAGGCGGCGCTCGATGGGGTTGGTGGTCGCGTACTTGTCGTAGGTGTTGCCGGTGGGCACGGCCACGGCGGACGCGCGGCTCGCGCCGGTCGGGTCAGGCATCAGCGGGCGGCGGGCTGGACTTCGTCGCGAGCGCGGGTGGCGCGGCCGATGAGGTCGGCCAGCATGCCGATCACGAAGACCTGGAACGCCGCGAACAGGATCAGCAGCGTGTTGATGGCGACCTTGAAGTCGTGGACGCTCACGTCGTAGATCAGCTTGCTGGCCCCCAGCAGCGTCAGGAGCAGACCGACGGGGAGGAACACCCGCAACGGGTTGAACGACAGCACCATCCGGATGACCTGGAGCAGGTAGCGCCGCGTGTCGGACCACCAGTGGAACTTCGACGTGCCCGCTCGCTCGCGGTACTCGATCGGCCAGTACTTCACCGAGTAGCCGTGCGCGAGGAACGTCATCGTGATGGTGGTGACGCACGAGAAGCCGGGCGGCAGCTGGCTCACGTACTGGAGCGCCACGTCGCGGCGGAAGGCGCGCAGGCCCGAGTTCAGGTCGTCGATCTTGGTCTGGGCGAGGTACGACGCGAGCTTGCGGATGAACCACTTGGCGGGCACGCGGAACGCCTTGTGGGTGCCCTGCTCCGACGTGCGGGCACCGACCACCTGGTCCCAGCCCTCGAGCTCGGCGACAAGCTCGGGGATGAGGTGGTTCGGATAGGTCATGTCGACGTCGGTCCACACGACCACGCGTCCGCGCGCCGCGCGGGTGCCGTACTTGCGGGCCGAGCCCGACCCGCGGTTCTGCAGGAACTGGATGAGGCGGATGCCTTCGATCTGGCGCAGCTGCTCGCCGGAGCCGTCGTTCGAGCCGTCGTCCACCACGATGATCTCGTAGCTCAGGTCGGACGCATCCATCGCCGCCCGGATGCGATCGATCTCCTCGTGCAGGTGACCCTTCTCGTTGTAGACGGGCAGCACGATGCTCACGTCCAGCTCGGCGCTGGCACCGGGGGCCACGGCCGCAGCGATCTCGCGCCCGTCGGCCGCCGAGATGGGGTCGGTCATGGTCGGCGAGGCTACCGGACCGTCCCAGCCGCCCAGGTAGCCTCGCCCACCATGACCCGGGGCCGACGAGTGATGCGCGGCCGGCCCGCGCGCCTCCGGCCGCCGCGGCGGCCGCGACCGTGACCAGCGCGGGCGCAGAGCCGCCCGAGCAGGTGGCCGATCAGCCCAGGTCTCGCCGGACGGCCATCGGCGTGTCGTCCGCCCTTGGGCTCCTGCTCGGCGGCACCGCGACGTTCTTCGTGATCCGCACGCTCGTGGCGTCGTGGGACCAGGTGCGCACGGCCCTCGAGGGCGCGTCCTACGGGTGGCTCGCGTTCGGGTTCGTCCTCGCCGCGGCGGCGATGGCCAGCATCGGGTGGGGCTGGCAGGCCGTGTTCCGCCTCCTCGGCGTCGAGGTCCCGGCCGGCCGCGCGATCGCGTGGTACTTCGTGGGCGAGCTCGGCAAGTACCTGCCCGGGGGCGTGTGGCCCGTGCTCGGCCGCGGCGAGCTGGCCCGACGGGGCGGCGTCCCCCGCAGCCGCGCTTACGCCAGCGTCGGGCTGTCCCTGGTCGTGCTCTATCTGGCGGCGGCCTTCGTGGCGGCGGGCCTGCTGCCGTTCGCGCTGAGCGGCGGCGGGTTCAGCCCTTGGATGCTGTTCCTCATCGCGCTGCCCGCCGGGCTGGTGCTGCTCCACCACGAGGTGCTGGGCCGGCTGCTCGGGGTCGCCCGGCGCATCACCAAGCGCGACCTGGTGCTCGAGGTGCCGTCGTGGCGGGCGTCGGTGGCGGTCGTCGTGCGCTACGTGCCCAGCTGGCTGCTCGTGGGCGGGTCCACCTGGGCGATCGCCCGGTCGCTGACGCCGAACGTCTCGGTGCCGCGGGTGATGTTCGCCGCCACCCTCTCGTGGCTGGCGGGGTTCCTGGCGGTGCCCGTGCCCGCGGGCGCAGGCATCCGGGAAGCGGTGCTGCTCGCCGCCTCCGGCCTCCCCGGCGGCATCGCCGCGGCCACCGCGGTGGCCGCCCGGATCGTGTACGTCCTCGTCGACAGCCTGGGTGCCGCCATCAGCGCGCCGATCGTCGGCCGCCGGCGCGCCGGCGCGGTGGTGGGCCCGCTGCCCGAGCACGAGACCGTCGTCCCGACGGACTGAGCACCCGCGCTCGACGCGCTCCGCCGGGGCGGGTGGGTGCTGGGCGGTGCGATCGGACCGGCCCGGTCACCCCCTAGGGTGCGCACGTGGATGGCTTGCGGCCACTGGGCATCGGCGGCCTGCTCGACGCGGCGATCAAGATCGCGAAGGGCCGCTGGAAGACCCTCGTGATCGCGGTGGCCGTGGTCACCGTGCCCGTGCAGCTGGTCATCGCCATCGTGCAGGTGTCGGCCGGCGGCACGAGCCAGCTCACCCGCACCGACCGCGTCACCGGCGCACCCACGATCGACGGGCGGCGCCTCGGCGTCTACATCGCGGCCTCGCTGGTCTCCACGGTGCTGCTCGCCGTCGCGACGGCCCTGGCCAGCGCGGCGGCGTTCCGGTCGGTCAGCGGCGCCTACCTCGGCGACGACCCGGACTGGCGCACCTCGCTCCGCTTCGCTCGAGGCCGCATGGGCTCGGTGCTCTGGCTCACGCTCCTGGCCGGGCTGATCCCGTTCCTCGGCCTGTTCGCCTGCATCGTCCCGGGCGTGGTGCTCTGGACGAGGTTCGCCGTGGCCATGCCCGTGCTGCTCGTCGAGGACCAGAAGGGCTTCGCGGCCCTGCGCCGCTCGTGGCGCTTGGTGAAGGGGCGGTTCTGGCCGGTGTTCGGCCTGCTCGTGCTGACCGCGCTGCTCACCATGACGGTCCAGGGCGCGTTCGCGTCGCCCGCGCTGATCCTGGCGTTCCAGGGCGGCAACGAGGTCACGCGCACGGTGCTCCAGACGCTCGGCAACACGGCCGGGCTGCTCGTTGTGATGCCGTTCCAGGTCGCCGTCACGATGGCCCTCTACGTCGACCTGCGGGTGCGCCACGAGGGCTTCGACCTGATGCTGCTCGCCCAACGGCTCGACGCCGATCGACCGAGCGGCGGGTTCCCGGTGCAGCCCGGCGTCCCCGACCTGCCGCCGGGCTGGGTGTCGCCCTGGGCCGTGCCCCCACCTGCCTACGGCCCCCCTCCGGGTTATGGCCCGCCTCCGGGTTATGGCCCGCCTCCGGGTTATGGGCCACCTCCGGGTTATGGCCCGCCGCCGGGCTACGGGCCGCCGCCGGGGGCCGGGCCGCGAGGTCAGGGGTGGCCTGGCAGCGGGGCACCGACGCCGCCTCCGGGCTGGGCCCCTG
>JAODBM010000169.1 GCA_025463985.1 Acidimicrobiales bacterium | reverse complement strand
GCGCGCGTGGGCACCCCCGCCGGTGCCGCCCGACAGACCGCGCGCCACGGCCGCCGCGCAAGGCGCCGGAGCGTGTCGCTGCCCGCCTGCGCCGTCATCGTGATCGCCGCGCTCGTGGCCGGCTACGCGATCGGCCGCGTCGCCCGACCCACGACGGGCACCGGTGCCGCGTCCCGGGTCTCCACCTCACCCGGGTCCGGCCGCACGGCCACCGCGGTCTCCGGGCCGGCGCCCCTGGAGGGCCCCGACCTCCCGCCCCTGCAGGCAAGCTTCGAGGGCACCCAGTTCCCCAGCAGCCTCGGAGTCGCTCCCGTGCGCATCCTTGGCGGCTTCTGGGAGGTGTTCAGCGGCCGCGCCCGCCCGGTCGCCGGGCACCTTCCCCCACTCGATCCAACCAGGCCCTACACGGTCTCGCAGGTCCCGAGCTTCGTGGTCGACCCCGGCAGGCCCACGGCCCTCGTCCAGGTCACGCTCGCGACGCCCGCGCCCTGGGTCGGCGTCATCGCGCACTACGTCGACGAGCGGAACTACTGGATGGCCGTGATGAACCCGAGCGCGACCGGCATCGCGCTGTACCGGGTGAAGGCCGGCGCACCCCCGAAGCAGTTCGGCTCGATCAAGGTCCCGGTGAAGGCGGGCATGGCGATCGGGATCTTCATGACCGGCGATCAGATCACCGTTGCCCTCGACGGCAACCCGGTCACGCTGACCACGTTCTTCGGCGCCCGCCGATCGATCAGCGCCGGCGGTGTGACCGGCAACGGCGTGGGCGTCATCTCCGGCGGCGGCGGAGCCCAGGTCGACGACCTCCGCTACGCCTAGCGCGCTGCGCGATCGTGGCGGTGCGGCCGATCAACCGATGTCGCCAGGCGGATCGCAGCTCGGGATGTTGTTGATGTCGGCGAAGTTCTTGATCGGCTGATCGATCGGATCGCCAGCGCGGTTCTTGTCGAACAGCAGCTGCGCCCGCGGGTTCTGGCGCAGCCGCACCGTGTAGTCGGCTCGGTTGGCGAGGTACGTCCGCCAATCCGCGATCCAACCCGCGGTCCGCGCGTGGTCGGCGCCGGTCTTCGGCGCGTCGGCCTCGATGGCGTCGACGGTGCGGGCGATGATCGCAGTGGCGCGGTCGACGACGTCGGCCCGTGCGCCGGCCGTGCGGCTGTCCATGGCGGGGGGCAGTCGGCCGATCGCCGCGTTCATGGCGTCACAGCGGGCGGAGGTGCGCTTGACGTAGGCGCTGTCGTCCATGTGATCGGGATTGGCCCGCTCGGGGCCTCCCGCGAAGATCCAGGCCCAGAAGCCGACCAGCCCGAGGATCACCACCACGGCCAGGCCCTTGAGGATGGCGTTGGTCGTACGCGAGACCTCGTGGTCGTCGGCGCCCGGGTCGGCCAGGGTGGGGGAGAGGGCCATGAGGGCCAAGCCTGGCCGGGTCCACGAGGTGCGGTCCAGCCCGCGGCCCGGCCGATCAGGTTGGACCGTGGCAGGGCGGCGGGTGACGATGTTGCGATGACCGACCCAGCGGCGCTGATCGACGACCTCGACGCGCGGGGCCTGGTGCAGGACTGCACCGACCTGGACCAGCTCCGAGCACGCCTCGCCGAGGGCCCGACGACCGTCTACTACGGCTGCGATCCGACCGCGGACAGCCTGCACGTCGGCAACCTCATCGGCCTGCTCGTCCTCCGGCGCTTCCAGGACGCCGGCCATCGCCCGGTCGCCCTCGCTGGGGGTGCCACCGGCATGGTCGGCGATCCGAGCGGCCGCTCTGAGGAGCGCAACCTGCTTGACGAGGCGACGCTCGCCTCGAACGTGGCTGCCATCAAGGCCCAGATCGGCCGGATCATCGACTTCTCCGATCAGCCCGGTGCCGCCGTCCTCGTGGACAACCTCGACTGGACGCGTGAGGTCCGCCTGCTCGACTTCCTCCGCGACGTCGGCAAGCACGTCACCGTCAACCAGATGCTGGCCCGCGAGTCGGTCAAGACCCGGCTCCAGTCCGAACATGGCATCTCGTTCACCGAGTTCAGCTACATGCTCCTGCAGGCCCACGACTTCCTGTGGCTGCACGAGCACCTCGACGTCGAGCTGCAAGTCGGCGGCTCGGACCAGTGGGGCAACATCCTCGGCGGCGTCGACCTCATCCGCCGAGTGCGGGGCGGCGTCGCCCACGGCTTCTCCTGGCCCCTGCTGACCGCGCCCGACGGCACCAAGCTCGGCAAGACCACGGGCGCGCGCATCTGGCTCGACCCGGCCCGCACCAGCCCCTACCGCTTCTACCAACACTGGATCAGCACCGACGACCGCCAGGTGCGCCAGTTCCTCGCCCAGTTCACCTTGCTGTCGCTGCCTGAGGTCGAGGCGATCGTGGCCGAGCACGGGGCCTCGCCCGAGCGGCGCCAAGCCCAACGGCGCCTGGCCCACGAGGTGACCGCCCTCGTTCATGGCGAGCAGGCGGCGCGCGACGCCGCAGCCGCCTCGGCCATCCTCTTCGGCGCACCCGTGGCGGACGCGACCCCGGCCGCGCTCGGGCTCGTCGCCGCGGAGGTGCCGACCCGCCAGGTGACCCGAGGCGAGCTCGAGCCGGGCCTCGATCTGGCCGAGCTGATGGCACATGACGGCCTGCTCAGTGCCTCAAAGAGCGAGGCACGCCGTACAATCGTGCAAGGCGGCGCCTCGATCAACGGGGTGCCCGCCCAGTCAGGCGTCAGCGTCGGCCTCGCCGACCTCCTGCACGATCGGTGGATCCTCATCCGCCGAGGCAAGAAGGCCTACGCCATGGTCGTCTGCGAGCCCTGACGAGCGGCGACGGGTGTCACAACCAGCGGATTTGGGATTCGCGTGACGCTCTGTGTAGGTTACACCGGCTCACCCCGGCGGCCCCCGAGAAGTCACGTTGACACCTCGGAACACGGTCGCTAGGGTGAACACCCGCTTCGAAAGCGCCTCACGAGGTGCTCACGGAAGCAGGACAACCGGCACCACCGACCCATCGAGGTCGCGTGCCGAGCGGCTCCCCCCCCGGGGAGCGGGCGCTCCTTGAGAACGGAATAGAGGACGAAAAAGCTAGTGCGGGCGACCGCTCTGGGGCTCTCGAGCACCATGGCGGCCGTTTGAACACATGCACTAC
>JAODBM010000144.1 GCA_025463985.1 Acidimicrobiales bacterium | reverse complement strand
GCGGGCTTGACGACGATCCGATCCTCGAGCGGCTGCAAGCTCATGCGCGCCTCCATGGCGTGATTGAAGTGGACCGGGGAGCGTTAGCACTCTGTCCCGGCGAGTGCTAACGATACGACCCCTTCAGGCTGCCCGCAAGCAGTCGCGGGTCGAGAGTGCTAACCGGGCGCCGGGCCTCAGCCGTCGGCGGGCTCGGGAAAGCGGATGTAGGTGTCGATGAGCCGCTGGCCGAGCGCGGGCGAGGTGCGCAGGTCAGCGGCGCCGGTGCGGTGCTCCAGGTCGGCGGCGAGGCGGTCGAGGACCGTGTCGACGGCGAGGTCGTCGGAATGGTCCTGCCAGGCGGCGCGCTCGGTCGCGTCGGCGAAGCAATAGGCCTTCCACGAGATCGAGAACCGCACCTCATCGGCGGCGAAGTGGCCGCACAGCGCGCCGTCGGTCGTGACGAGGTCCCACCCATCGGCCGCGGCGGCGTGCAGCTCGCAGCCGGCGCGCAGCTGCGGGGCGGGCGCGTCCTCGCCGCCCACGCGGGCGACGCCGTGGAACACCGAATCGGTGTCGAGGACGGCGGCGGTGCCGTGCCGTGCCGGTATGCGCTCGCCGGGACCGCGGAGGTCGGCGTGGCCGGGCGGCCAGCAGACGAACTCGCCGCCGGCCGCGTCGCCGAACCAGGCCACGCCGGTCGCGATGTGGAGGCGCCAGCGGTCGAACAGCCCCGAGTGATGCATGACCACGAGCAGCCACTGCGGCACGAGCTTGCGGTCGAGGCCGCGGAACTCGGGCACGTCGGTGTGCACAGCCAGCTCTTGGCCGGGCACGAGCAGGTTCGCGTAGGCGATGGCCGGCTCGATCAGCGGTCGGCCGTGGACTGCTGCCGCGGCATCGACGAGGCCCTGGTGGTAGAGGAACACCTCGATGCCGGGGGCGAGCACGGTGGTGCCGTAGGCGTACTCCTCGCGGAAGTACGACGTGCGCCGCACGAGCACGTTGAGCGGCTCGTCCGAGCCCGAGAGGCCGCCGCGGCGCAGGAAGTTGGCGACGCTGTCGTGGCGGGGCGTCAGGCCGGGCCCGATGTCGAGCTCGATCTGCTCGTGCTGCGCGTACGGCCGATAGCGACCGAACCGGCGGGCGAGGGCGACCATGGCCTCCGCATCCTCGGGATGCTCGAAAAGCGGGTCGAGAAGGACGGGCGGTGCCGGCGTCGGAGCGGTCATCAGCGTCCCCCGATCAGCTCGCGGCCTCAGCCGGCCAGCGGCAGGCGCAGGTTGGGGTCGGCGCCGGTGTCGAGCGGGCTGGGCCCGTCGGCCCGCAGGCGCCACCAGCCGGCCGCGGCCACCATCGCCGCGTTGTCGGTGCACATGGCCCGGCTCGGCAGGAAGCCGTGGAAGCCGTCTTCGACGCAGGCGGAGAGGAAGCGTTCGCGCAGGACGGAGTTGGCAGCCACTCCGCCGCCGAGGCACATGCTCCTCGCGCCCATCTCACGGGCGGCGCGGCGGGCCTTGTCGACCAGCGTGTCGACCACGGCCTCCTGGAACGAGGCGGCGACGTCGGCCGTCGTGGCCTCCGGGTGCTTGCGCACGTGGTTGATCACCGAGGTCTTGAGGCCCGAGAACGAGAAGTCGAAGCCGTCGCCGCGCATGGCGCGGGGGAAGGCGATGGCCGTGGGGTCGCCATCGAGGGCGACGCGGTCGATGGCCGGGCCGCCTGGGTAGCCGAGGCCGAGGTAGCGGGCGACCTTGTCGAAGGCCTCGCCCGCGGCGTCGTCGACCGTCGAGCCCAGCAGGCGGTAGCGCCCGTGGTCTTCCATCGCGATGAGCAGGGTGTGGCCACCGGAGACGAGCAGGACCAGCGCGGGCAGCTCGAGCGAGGGGTCTTCGAGCAAGGTGGCGTAGAGGTGGGCCTCGAGGTGGTTGACGGCCACGAACGGCACGCCCCACACCAGGGCGAGGGCCTTGGCCGTGCTGACGCCGACGAGGAGCGAGCCGACCAGGCCCGGCCCGTTGGTGGCGGCCACGGCATCGACCTCGCCGTCGGCCATCCCCGCCTCGACCAGCGCCTGCGCGATGACGGGGGTGAGCAGGTCGACGTGCGCGCGGCTGGCGATCTCGGGCACCACGCCGCCGTAACGGGCGTGGATGTCGACCTGGCTGGACACCACCGACGAGCGCACGTCGTTGCCGCCGGTGACGACGGCCGCGGCCGTCTCGTCGCAGGACGTCTCGATGCCGAGCACTCGGGTGGTGGCGTCGGCGTGGGGTTCGGTGGGAGTCATCGCTCGTGCATCTTGCCGTCGCGGGACGGCTCACTGCGAGCGCTGTCGCCGAACCCCTCGCGGTCGACCCCGCCGGGCAGGGCGGCGGCGATGGCGGCGAGGCGCTCCGCGTAGGCCGGCGTGGCCACATCGTGGGCCCACATGACCAGCGCGTCCTCGGCGTTGTCGGCGTAGTACGCCTTGCGCACGCCCGCCGGCGCGAACCCGAAGCGCCGGTAGAGCTCTTGTGCGGCCCGGTTCGACGTCCGCACCTCGAGGGTGAGCTGCTCGACCCCGCGCTCGAGGCCCTGGCGGATCAGCTCGAGCAACAGGCGGGTGGCGATGCCGTGACGCTGCCAGGGCGGGTCGACGGCCAGCGTGGTGACATGGCCGTCGTCCGCGATCAGCAGCAGGCCGGCGTAGCCCGTGACGGTGGCGCCGGCTCGCGCCACCACGTAGCACCGGCTGCTCATCGCCAGCTCGCCGAGGAACAGCTGGGCCGACCACGGACGGGGATAGACGGCGGCCTCGATCCGCAGGACCGAACGCAGGTGGCTGCGCCGCATCGGCGTGAGCGTCACGTGCAGGCCGTCCGGAGCCGGACCGCCGATGCCGGCCGCGGTCACCACCGCCCCACCGTGAGCCTCACACCCCCTCCCGCGTCGACCAGTTGATCTCCGCGTCGGGCTTGCGCAAGTACAGGAGCTCGACCTCGTCGGGCCGGACCCACTCCTCGCGGAGGGCGCGGGCGTGGGCCAGCTGGACCAGCGAGTCGGCCGATGGGTGGGCGAGATCGGCGCCGGCCAGCTCGATGCCGGGCTGGTCGGACAACTGGTCGGCGTAGCGGACGGCGCCGTCGCCGACCATGAGCGTGTCGCCAGGCAGGGCCAGCAGCTCGGCCGAGAGGTCGTCGGGGCTGCCGACCGTGGGCTCGGTGATGCGCTGCACCCCACCGGGGACCTGGCGGTAGAACGCCCAGAACACCTCGCTGCGGCGCGCATCGACCACGGCGGCGATGCGGCGGTTGCTGAACCGGACCGGGAAGGCCAGGAGGTCGAGGCTCGACACCGCGATCATCGGGACCCGCAGCGCTTGCGCGATCGCCTTGCCCGAGGCCACGCCGACGCGCAGCCCGGTGAACAGTCCCGGGCCGTGGTCGACGGCCACGCAGCCGATCTCGGCCAGCTCGACGCGGGCCTGGTGGCACACGAACTCGATGGCGGGCGTGAGGTTCTCGGCGTGGCGCTTGCTGCGCGCGGAGTGGGCCGAGGCCAGGACGCCTTCGTGGCCGCCGATCGCGCAGCCGACCTGCGCGGTCGCGCTCTCGAGCCCGAGGATCAGCACGGGTCGCTCGCCCCGCCGGCGCTCGCGCCGGCGTCGTGGGCCCAAGGGGCGACCGTCTCGCTGATCGACCGGCGGCGCGCCGACCAGGCTGCGCCGACCGGGGTCAGCTCGATGCGCCGATCGTCGTCACCGTCGCCGAACGTGATCCGCACCTCGAGGTAGTCGGTCGGCAGCGCCGGGAGGATCGCGTCGCCCCACTCCACGAGCATCACCGCGGCCTCGTCGAGCATCTCGCCGAGACCGAGATCGCCGGCCTCCTGCATCGAGTCGAGCCGGTAGACGTCGATGTGGTGGAGCGCCAACGCGCGTCCGACGTATTCGCGCACGATCGTGAACGTCGGGCTGGTGATCGGGGTCTCGACGCCCAGGCCACTCCCGAAGCCCTGCGCGAACGCGGTCTTGCCCGCACCCATCTCGCCGGCCAGGACCAACAGGTCGCCCGCGTGCGCGAGATCGGCCAGAGCCTCGCCCAGCGCGCGCGTCTCCTTGGGCGCCTTCGTGGTCAGCACGAGTGGACCTGCCCTCATCGGCTGCAGCCCGCGAACGTGGGGCGCCCTTCCCGATCGAACGGCGGCGGTGCTGGCACGCGAGCCCGCCGCATCGGTCGGGTGCAGCCTCGACGACGGCCACGAGGGAAGTCAGCACGGCGGAAGCTCACGGGTCGATCGTAGTGACCAGCCCGCATCGCGCCGAGAGCGATCAGGCGCACGACCGCACCGCAGCCTCGACCGCGGCCACGGCCAGGCCCCGCACCACCTCGAGGTCGGCATCGACGAGGCCCGTGGCCGCCGCGACCAGGGCATCGCCGTCGGCGCGGGTGTGGGCCGGAGCGATGCTCCGACCCAGGCCGTCGTGCCCGCTCTGCGCGACCAGCAGGCAGCCGAGCTTGTCGATACGGCCGTTGGTCGCGATGACGCCGATCGTCGTGTGGCCGAACGCCGGTGGCACGGCCGCCCCCGCGCCGAGGTGCCGGGCCACCGCCGCCGCCCCCGAACCGTCGGGGTCGATGTCGCCGAAGGCGTTCACGGCGATCAGGGCGCTGACCACCAGATCGCCCTGCCAACAGCTCGCCGACCCGATGCCGCCAGGGCGAACGTGCTCGGGACCCCGCCAGCCGCCCGTCGTGGCGCCCGTGCCGGCACCAACCGGTCCGAGCGGCACCGGGCCGTCGGTCGCGGCGATGCAGGCGGCCTCGCCGGCGTCCGGGCCGGGGCGCACCGACGGGTCGCCGACGGCGAGGTCGTACAGGCCGAGCGTCGGGACGATCGGCACCGGGCCCGCCGCAGTCGGAAACCCGAGGCCGCGCTGCTCGCACCAGCGCACGACCCCGTCAGCCGCGCTCAGCCCGAACGCGGAGCCGCCTGTGAGCAGCACCGCATCGATGCGGTCGACGAGTCGTTCGGGTGCCAGCAGCTCGGTCTCGCGCGTGGCCGGTGCTCCGCCCCGCACTTCTCCCGACGCCACCGTGCCGGCCGGGAACAGCACGACCGTGCAGCCGGTCCGGGCCACCTCGTGCGTCCAGTGGCCGACGCGGATGCCAGGGACGTCCGTGATCACGCTCGGGTCACCGGCCCACGGTCTCGTCGGCATCGACGCCGGCGTCGACGTGCTCGGCCGCGTCGGCGCCGTGATCGGCCGCGTCGAGGGCGCCGTCCGAGCCGGCCGGGTCGCCGGGCTCGACCTGCGTGGGCCGGACCGGGCCGGGCTCCTCGGCCACCGCCTGGGCGACCGAGGGCTGGTCACCCTCGATCTTGGCGACGAAGCCGTCGATCAGCTCGGCCAGCTCGTCGGGCCGCTCTTGCATCAGCTGGTGTCCCGCCCGGGGCAGGACCACCAGCTCCGAGTTGGGCAGGAGGTGGGCCAGGTGCCGGGCCGCGGGCACCGGGGTCAGGACGTCGCGGGTGCCGACCACGACCAGCGAGGGCGTGCGGGTGCCACGGAGCGCGTCGCGAGCGTCGTGCTCGAGGAGCCCCTGAGCCGACGAGACGAACGCCGCCGGGTCCATCGACCGACCCATCTCCGCGACGAGCTCGACGGCCCGACGCGACGGCCGGTCGCCGAACGCGAGGCGAGTCAGGCGCTCGCCGCCGGACGCGCGCGACGGGAGGCCGCGCCCGTCCTCGATGCGGGCCTGGCCGAGCGTGGCCAGCTCTTGCACGGCGCGCCGGACGTAGGGCGGGAACACCTGATGCGCGCGGGTGGCGACGAAGACCATGCCGTCGACCCGCTCGGCCAGCACCTCAGGGTGATCGCCGCAGAACTGCATGGCGGTCATGCCGCCCATCGAGTGCCCGACCACGATCGCGTGGTGCAGGTCGAGCGCCTCGAGCACGGTGCGCAGGTCGCGGGCGAGCCGGGCCATGCCGTAGCCGGCGGTCCCGGCTCGGGATGTGCCGTGGCCTCGGAGGTCGACGGCGATCACCCGGTAGCGGTCCGCGAGCTGGTGGAGCTGCGGCGACCAGACGTCGGAGCGCAACGTGATGCCGTGGAGCAGCACGATCGGGCGTCCCTCGCCTCGCTCCACGAGGTGCACCACACCGCCGTCGGGGGTCGGCACCTCGCGGTGCACGACATCGTCGGGCAGCTCCAAGAGATCGTCGGCCACCGGGCGCCGGCGACCCCGGCCGCCGGCGGGCGGGGTCGGCGTGCGGGCCTCGTGCGGATGCGTGGCGCGATAGGCGCCGGCGGCGGCAGCTGCGATGCTCACGACGCCGGCGCCGAGGATCAGGGGCTTCTTGTTCACGGGGGAGCGCTCCTCTTGCGGGGCGTGGTCGGACCTGCCGGCCCAGGACGCCGTTGGTCATCGCCTCCGCCAGAAACCGGAGGCACGAGCCCACCGATCCGGTGCGTCATTGCCTCGACTCCGGGTCGGTCGCGGGTGGGGATGAACGTGGTCATGGGCCACCCAGGAAGCGGCGCGGGACGCGCGGGCCGATGCCGCACACGATCTCGTAGCTGATGGTGTCGAGCCGGTCGGCCCACTCGTCGGCGCTGATGCGCTGGTCGCCCTGGGCGCCGATCAGCACCACCTCGTCGCCCACCGCCACGGGATCGTCACCGCAGTCGACCATCAGCTGGTCCATGGTGACCGTGCCGGCGATCGGTCGCCGTCGGCCACCGACGAGCACGGCGCCCCCCATGGCCGCGAGCCGGCGCGGCACGCCGTCGGCGTAGCCGACCGGCACAGTGGCGATGGTCGTGTCCTGCGGGCAGGCGTAGCGCCGGCCGTAGGAGAGCCGCTCACCGGCCGCGAGCCGCTTCACGTGCGAGACGCGGGCCACCAGCGACAGCGCCGGCCGCAGGTCTGCCCGGTCGGCCAGCGCCGGGCTCGGGGCCAGGCCGTAGAGCACGATGCCGCAGCGCACGAGGTCGTAGCGGCCGCGGGGGTGATCGAGCGTGGTGGCCGAGTTGGCGGCGTGGCGCAGCGGTGGGGTGATGTCGGCGGCCGCCAGGTCGGCGAGCACGGCCTCGTAGCGGTCGAGCTGCCGGTCGGTGAACGGGTTGCCGGGCTCGTCGGCCACCGCGCAGTGGGTCCAGACCGAGGCGAGCACGAGTCCGGGGGCGTCCGACAGCTCCTTCGCCACCGCCCCCACCTCGTCGGGCTGCGCGCCCACCCGGTGCATGCCGGTGTCGACCTTCAGGTGCACGCGGACCGGACGGCGGTGACGCCCGGCGCGTGCGGCGGCCGCAGCCAGCGCGGTGGCGCCAGCAGACGTGTCGACGGTCGCCTCGAGGTCGTGGGCCACGAGCTGATCGAGCTCGTCGGGTGACGCTTGGGACAGCACGAGCACCGGCGCGTCGATGCCCGCGTCACGAAGCTCGGCGCCCTCGGCCACGAGCGCGACCGCGAGCAGGTCTACCCCCGCGGCGATGACCGTCTGCGCCACGGACACCGCGCCGTGGCCATAGCCGTCGGCCTTCACGACCGCGCAGAGCCGGCTGGGCGCCGCGATGGCCGCCATGACCCGAACGTTGTGGGCGACGGCGTCGAGGTCGACGTCGGCCCAGACGGGGCGCATCAGCTACTCGGCCGGTGCGGCCGCCTCCGGGGACGGGCCGGCGGGAGGCAGGACAGGCCGCTCGCCGATGATCACGCGCAGGATGTCGACGCGGGCCAGGATGCCGACCAAGCCCTCGTCGGCCACCACGGGAAGGCGCGACACGTCGTGATCGTGCATCAGCGTGGCCGCCTGCTCGATCGTGTCCTCGGGCGCGATGGCGATGGGGTCGGGCCGCATGACCTCGCCGACCGACGAGCCGAGCGCCTTCTGGATGTCGTCGTCGAAGCGCCCCTTGGCGCGCGGCATCTCGAAGTTGGCGCCCAGGATCGAGATCACCGTCGGGAAGTGCAGCTGGCTCTCCTGGACGATGAGGTCGCTGGTGGACAGCATGCCGACCACCCGCCCATCGGCGGCGACGACGGGCGCGCCGTCGATGCCCCGCTGCACCATGGTCTGCATGGCGTCGAGCACGTTGTCGTCCGGGGCGAAGGACAGCACATCGGTCGTCATCACCTGCGAGACGGGCGTGGTGCGCGGCATGGTCACTCCGACAGGTCGGCGAGCGCGGCGGGCAGGTGCCGGACGAGATCGCTCGCCACCAGCCCTCGCGGCCAGGCTAGAGCGCCGGCCCGACCGTGGAGGAACGACGCCGCCGCGGCGGCGCGTTGCGGCGGCAGGTGCTGGGCCAGCAGCGCGACCAGGGTGCCGGTGAGCACGTCGCCGGTGCCCGCCGTGGCCAGGTAGGGCCCGCCGGTGGTGGTGGCGAGCACGGTGCCGTCCGGGTCGGCGATCAGCGTCGTCGACCCCTTCAGCAGCACGACGCAACCGACGCGGGCGGCGAGGTCGCGGACGTAGGCGAAGCGGTCGGGGTCGGGCGGTCGACCGGCCAGGCGCTTGGCCTCACCGTCGTGGGGCGTCAGCACGACCGGGGCCGGCGGGCCCTCGGGCCCCGCCGGTCGCTCGGCGATGACGGCGGCGGCCCGCTCGCCGAGCGCGGAGAGGCCG
>JAODBM010000125.1 GCA_025463985.1 Acidimicrobiales bacterium | reverse complement strand
CGCGACGGCGCGGCGGCCGAGGACACGGCAGCCGGCATCCGCGGCCTCGGCGGGCGCGCCCATGGCCGGACCGTCGACGTCCGCTCGGCGGACGCGGTCGAGGCGTTGGCCGACGACGCGACCAGCGGGGCCGACGGGCCCGGCGCGTCCCTGGCCGGTTGGGTCAACGTCGCCGGGGTGATGCGCTCCGGCAAGGTCGTCGACCTCACCGAGGCCGACCTCGACGACCTGCTGGCGGTGAACCTCAAGGGCGTGCTGTTCGGCGCCCAGGCCGCGGCGCGGCGGATGTCCGCGACCGGCGGAGGGTCCATCGTCAACGTGGCCTCGGCGATCCTCGACGGCCCCCAGCCGCGCATGGGCGCCTACGGCATGTCGAAGGCGGCGGTCAGCCACCTGTCACGCACGCTGGCCCTAGAGGTCGGCAAGCACGGCGTGCGGGTCAACGTCGTGGCGCCCGGCTGGACGCGCACCGGCATGACCGAGGGTGGCGCGGCCGACGGGGCCGCGCTCGACGCGCAGGCCGCGCTGCAGGCACGGATCACCCCGCTTCGGCGGGTGGCCGAGCCCGCCGACGCCGCCGCCGCCATCGTCTGGCTCATCAGCGACTCGGCCCGCTTCATCACGGGCCAGACCATCCGGCCCCACGGCGGCATCACGATGCCCTGGTAGGGCCACCTCGGCCGCTCCCCGCAGCCGCCGTCGGGCCGGACATGGGGCGCCGAGCCTCGTAGAGTCCAGCCCCCGGCCCCCTTCGAGGGCCGAGCGTCGATCTCGGGGAGAGCGCACATGGCCATCGACTTCACCCTCAGCCCGGAGCTGGAGGACCTGCGCCTGCGGGTGCGGGACTTCATCGAGACGGTCGTGAAGCCGGGTGAGGCCAAGATCGGTCACGGCAGCGAGATCGAGCGGAGCGAGTACCTCAAGGTCCTCATCGGCATGCGCGCCGAGGCGCAGGCCGCCGGGCTCTGGCTGCCCCACATGCCCAAGGAGTGGGGCGGCATGGGGCTGGGCCACGTCGAGCTGGCGATGGTGCAGGCCGAGGCGGCGAAGGCCTACTACGGGCCCTGGGTCCTGAACTGCCAGGCGCCCGACGAGGGCAACATGCACACGCTGCTCCACTGGGCCACCGAGGCGCAGAAAGAGAAGTACCTGCGTCCCCTGTGCGAAGGCACGGCCATGAGCTGCTTCGCCATGACCGAGCCTGAGGTCGCCGGCTCCGACCCGACGCTCATCCGCACCACCGCCATCCAGGACGGCGAGGAGTGGGTCATCAACGGCCACAAGTGGTTCATCTCCAACGCCCGCCGGGCCAGCTTCGCCATCCTCATGGCCCGCACGGAAGACAACCCCGACCTCCCGCAGGCCGCCAACACCGGGTTCCTGGTGGACATCCCGTCGGAGGGCTGGAACCGGGTGCGCGAGGTCGAGACCATGCACGGCAGCACCGGCCACTCCGAGATCGTCATCGAAGACCTGCGGGTGCCGGCGGAGAACATGCTCGGCGAGCGCGGCCAGGGCCACCGGCTCGGTCAGTACCGCCTGGGCCCGGCCCGGCTCGCGCACTGCATGCGCTGGATCAGCCAGGCCGAGACCGCGCTCGACATGATGGTCGACCGGTCCCTCAACCGGTACGCCCACGGCTCGCTGCTGGCCGAGAAGCAGGGCATCCAGTGGATGATCGCGGACTCGGCCATGGAGCTGTACCAGGCCAAGCTCATGGTCCTGCACGCCGCCTACAAGATCGACCAGAAGCTCGACTTCACGTCCGAGGTCTCGATGGCCAAGCACTTCGTGGCCAACGCGCTCGGCCGCATCATCGACCGATCGATCCAGGTGCACGGCGCGCTCGGCTACTCGACCGACACGCCCCTGGCGTCGATGTACCAGCACGCCCGCTGGGCGCGGTTCGCCGACGGGGCCGACGAGGTGCACCAGATGCGGATCGCCCAGCGCACCATCGCCGCGTACAAAGACGACGGCAGCACCCGCCGGGCCACCGGCGACCTGCCGGTCTGATCCGGCCGGCCGCGAGGCACGCCGCCGGGAACCCCGGCGGGCCGCCAGGCGTCGAACCCCCGTTGGCGCCATCCGGCGCCGCTGACGCAGGGGGTTCCCCATGTCCAGCCAGACGTCCAGCCGCACCCGCAGGCCCGCCCTGCTCACCCTTGTCGCCGTCGTGGCGGTCGCGGCGGGGTGTGCGGGCACGGCCACGGCGCGGAAGTCGGCACCGACCACCACGCCTGCCGCCCCGACCGCGACCCCGCTCTTGCGGACCGTGACCGCGGTGGCGACCGGCCAGGCCAAGGCAGTGCCGGACATCCTGGTGACCGACGTGACCGTCCACACGAGCGGCTCCAGCGCTGCCGCGGTGATGACCGACAACAACACCCGCACCCAGGGCCTGATCGACCTGCTCGGCGCGACGGGCGTCAGCCCCAAGGACGTGCAGACCACCTCGGTCAACCTCGGCCCGACGTTCAACAAGTACGGCAAGATCGACGGCTACGCGGCCGACGACGCGGTCCGGATCACGTTCCGTGACCTGCGCACGGCGGGGGTCAAGCTCGACGCCCTCGTCGGTCGGGTCGGTGACGCCGTGCGCATCGGCTCGATCAGCCTCGGGTTCGGCGACGACACGGCCCTGACGTCCTCCGCGCGCGCCGACGCCGTCCGCCAGGCCGTGACCGAGGCCAGGGTCATGGCCAAGGCCGCTGGAAGCGACCTCGGCAAGGTCCGCACGATCACCGAGGTGGTCGCCGGCTCGCTGGTCGGCCTCCCGGACGCGGTGACGCGAGGCTCCTCCGCCAGCCGGGTGCCCGTCGCCCCCGGCCAACAAGTGCTCTCGGTCCAGGTGCAGGCCGTGTTCGAGCTCGCCTGAGTGGCCGGCCGCGCTACGGCGTGTGGGCCCGGACCCGGGCGTAGGCCGCAGTGAGCGCGCTCGTCGCGTCCTGTACGAGCTGCTTGCCCTGCGCCGAGCTCATCGTGCCGATGTCGATGCCGAGCCGGATCACGACCCGCCCGAGACGGTAGTAGCCGAGGTTCGTGTACGCCACGACGTGGCCGGCCGCGTCGCCGACGGCATAGCTGGCGTAGCTCTCGAACCCCGCGGCCCCCAGCCCCGGAGCGGTGCGCGTGGCGAGCCGGACTACGAAGCCACGGTTGTGGCTGTCCTGGAAGCGCTGGTAGGCGCGGGCCTCGCAGGCCGCCCAGGCCGGCGAGGCGATGACCGTGAGCCACGCCTTGGCCGCCGCCTCGTCGGCGAAGACGTAGGCGAAGGCGCCTGCGTAGCTGCTGGTCGTGCCGAAGCGCATGGTCACGCCCCGCCGCGCCGCGCCCGTGCGCAGCGCAGCCTCAGGTCCACCGGGCTGGTACGAGCACGAGGCCGGGTCGCGCGCCAGCACGCCGCCGCCGTCGTAGCGGCTCCAGGGCGAGCCGAAGTCCTGCTCGTGCAGGGTGGCCGCCTCGGCCAGGGCCACGTCGCCCGGGGCGGCCGGCGGCCCGGGGTCGGTCGTGGTCGTGGCCGCGGTGACCGATGGCGCGCCGGTCGTGGTGCTCGTGGTCCCGAGCCGCGTCGTCGCGGACGTCGCGGGCGCGGCGGACGTGGTTGACGGCGCGGACGTGGCTGACGTCGAAGGAGCGCCCGTGGACGAGCAGGCGCTGAGCAGCAGGCCGGCGACGAGCAGCGCCGCACCGGCGCGCGGGCCGCGGGCACCGACGCGTCCGGTCGACCGGCCCCTTCGCCCCATGCGCCCGTTCCTCCCGAGGTTGCGGCCCCGTCCCCGACCAGGGCCGACAGGGTACCGCTCGACCTCGGCCGGGCGCTTCAGGTCAGCGCGCGGCGTGGCCGAGGTCGAGGAGGTCGTAGAAGAAGTACTGGGACTGGCTCGTGAAGAGGTCGGCGTACTTGTCGACTGGCACGTGCCCCGCGCCTGGCAGGGGCTTGAACACGTTGAACACCTTCGCCTTGGTGAGCGCCTTGGCGGTGTCGACCGACCATTGGTACGGGACGATCGGGTCCGCCGTGCCGCTGAAGAGCTCGCCGGGAGCGTCGGTAGCATCGACGAACGTGCCCCCCGGCACGCCGCCGGAGATCGAGACGAAGGCCCCGACCTTGGACGAGAACCCGGGGCTGCCGCTCGACCCGGGCTGATCGGCCCAGATGCCGACCCCGGTGGCCACGATGGCGCCGGCCGAGCTGCCACCGATGCCGATCCGCGTGGGGTCGATCCGCAGCTTGGCGGCGTTGGCCCGCAGCCAGCGCACGGCCGCCTGGCCATCGTGGATGGCGGCCACCGCGGCGTTGTAGCACTCGGTGGTCACGCCGCCGCTGCCGTTGCAGCCGTGCGACAGGAGGCGGTAGTTGATGTTGACCGCGACGTAGCCGAGCTTGGCGAACGTCGCCGCGTAGCTGGCCTCCAACGACGTGCCCTTGTCGCCCCCGCTGAACCCGCCGCCGTGCACCCACACGACCGCCGGCCGCTTGGCCACCTTGTCGCCGCTCGGCTCGAACACGTCGAGCTTCAGCGCCACCGGCTTGCTCTTGAGGTCGGGGGCGCTGCCGTACTGCTGGTCCTTGGTGACCTTCACGGTCGCGAACACCGCGTCGCGGTAGCGCAGCGGTGCCGCGCCCGCGGGCGGCGGGAGCGCGTCGCATCCCGCGACCAGCAGCGCGGCGGCCAGCACGCTGGCCAGCGTGGCCCACCGCGTGCCTCGACGGCCTGCCGTCGAGCGCCGGTCCGTGGCGGTGCACGGTGCCTCATCGATCACGGGCGCTCCCCCAACGACGTGCCGCTGTGGCGGGGCGACCGGAGTCGATCGCCCGCCCTGTCTACTTGTAGCGGTAGGTGATCCGGCCGCGGTTGAGGTCGTACGCGGACACCTCGACCTGGACGCGATCGCCCGGGAGGATCCGGATGTGGTTCTTGCGCATCTTGCCGCTGAGGTGGCCGAGCACGCTGTGCCCGTTGTCGAGCGCGATACGGAAGTAGCCACCCTTCAAGGCCTCGTCAGTGCGACCTTCGAGCAAGATGGCGTCGTCTTTGGACTTGGGCAACCGGACCAGCCTTGTGTCGTGGGCTCCCCAGCCTACCGGGATCGCTGCGCAGCCAAGCAATCTTGCAAGCGGCTCGACAAGAAGGACCCGAGCCGCGCTACGAACGCATCAAGGCCCTTCCATCGAGTCGACGGCGGCCGTAGGACGGCGGCATGGCAGATGCGCTCTTCGTCCTGATCACGATCCTGTTCTTCGCCGGGGCCGGCGCGTTCGTACACCTCTGCGACCGCATCATCGGGCCCGACGAGCATGCAGCCACGTTGCCCTCAGGCGCCCTCGAGGTCGTCGAACCCCCACCCCCGGAATGTGGAGTAGAAGCGGTCCTGGTAGCGACCGCTTCTAATCCACATT
>JAODBM010000113.1 GCA_025463985.1 Acidimicrobiales bacterium | reverse complement strand
CTCGCGGGCCCGGATGCGGTCGTTGATCCGAGGTTCGTTGTTGCTCGGCGGCGCAGCTATGGCCGGTCACTCCTCATCGATGCGCAGGTCCTTCCTCACGCGTGGCGTGCTCGCTTGTGGGACAGCGACCACGGCGCCAAAAAGCACGACGCGGACGCCGGAAAGCCGACGTCCGCGAGCGAAGGATTCGCTGCGATGCATCGACCCGGACGCACGGTCGCCCGCAGGCGATGTGGCCGGGTGGGGGCAGAGCCCCGCTTTCCTCAGTTGTTCGGTGTCGTAGGGTACCAGCAGCAGACCGAGACATGGCAAGCCTCCGGGCCCCGCGCCGCCCGTCGTGGCCGCCGGTGTCGGACTGTGCGCGGCTGGCACATGGCGCTCGTCGCAGGGGGTACACCCCGACAACCATCCCTGAGGAGGGTACGACCATGAGCCTGTGGACCCCTGGCGGCGAGCATCCGGTCGAGCGAGGTGGCCCGTCTGAACCGGCCTCGGCGGCCCCTCCTGCGCAGGGCGCGCCGGGCCAGCCGCGACTGACCCCCGAGCAGGAGGCGGAGGCGCGCGCCATCGCCGCCGAGATGCAGGAGGTCCGCGAAGAGCTCGTGTCGGTCCCGGCCGCGGTCGTCGTGGCCAACCACGCCATGGGCCTCTACGAGCTGGCTGCCATCCACCTCTCGGCGCAGCCGCCGAACCTGGCCGAGGCGCAGGTGGCGATCGACGGGTTCTCGGCGCTGGTGGCTGTGCTGCAGGGCCGCCTTGGTGCCGACGAGGCCGTGCTCACCGACGCTCTCGCCCAGATCCGCCTGGCGTTCGTGCAGATCCAGGCCTCGCAGGGCGCAGGCGGCGACTCCGGCCAGGCCGCGGACGACGTCGGCGAGGACGAGCCGACCGAGGGCTGACGGCCCACTCAGTCGCTCGGCGTGGCGGGGCGCACGGCGACCGCCTCCCAGCCCCGGGTGGGACCGGCGACGATCTCGAAGGCGACGGCGCCGCCCACCGCGATCGTGCGGCTGCCGTCGGCGATCCGCGTGCAGTGGAAGAACCACTCGCAGCCGTCGTCGCTGCGCACGAGGCCGTGGCCGGCCTGCTCGTCGAACGCGACGACCGATCCGGTGCTGGTCGCGAACTGCGGCATGTCCGGCGTGGCCTCAGTGGACGATCTTGGCCAGCGGGAGCTCGATGATGTCCGAGGCGCCCTGGTCCTTGAGCGCCGGGATGAGGACGTTGATCTCCTGCTTCGGCACGACCGTCTCCACCGCGTAGCCGTCGACGCCGTGCAGCTTCGAGACGGTGGGCGCCTTCATGGCCGGGAGCAGGCCGATGACCGCGTCGAGGTCGCGGCCGCTGACGTTCAGCTTCACGAGCACCTTGCCGCGGGCCTCCATGACACCCTGCAGCAGGGTCTGGAGCTGGTGCATCGCGTGCTGCTTGTCGGGGTCGTCAAACGAGGAGCGGTTGGCGATCAGCTCCGTGTACGACTGCAGGATCTCGTCGATCTCCCGGAGGCCAGCGGCGCGCAGCGCGCGGCCGGTCTCGGTGATCTCGACGATGCAGTCGACGATGTCGGGGATCTTGGCCTCGGTGGCGCCGTAGCTGAGGCGGATGTCGGCGTCGATGCCCTTCGACTCGAAGAACCGGCGAGTGACTTCGGGGTACTCGGTCGAGACGCGCACGCCGGCGGGGAGATCCTCGACGTGCTGGACCGGCGAGTCGCCGGCCACGGCCACCACCATGCGGATGGGCCGTGACGTGGCCTTCGAGTAGCGCAGCTCGCCGAGCGACACGACGTCCGCGCCGCGCTCCTCGATCCAGTCGCGGCCGGTGATGCCGAGGTCGAACAGGCCCTCGGAGACGTAGACGGGGATCTCCTGAGGCCGCAGGATCCGCACCGAGTCGACCCGCGGGTCGTCGATCGTCGCCTTGTAGTCGACGGTCGAGGAGCGGTTGACCTGGAGGTCGGCGGCCGCGAACAGCTCGAGCGTCGCCTTCTCGAGCGAACCCTTGGGCAGGACGAGCTTCAACACGACGGCCGACCGTACCGGGGACCGTCGACCGCGAGCCAGACCGCTGGCGATCGGCTCAGGACGTGCCGAGCAGGTCGACCACGAAGACGAGGGTCTCGTTCGGGCCGATGGCACCGCCGGCCCCCCGGCTGCCGTAGCCGAGGTCGGGCGGGATCGTGAGCCGGCGGCGGCCGCCGACCTTCATCCCGGCCACCCCCTGGTCCCAGCCGCCGATGACCTGGCCGGCGCCGAGGCGGAACGAGAACGGCTGGCCGCGGTCCCACGAGGCGTCGAACTGCTGGCCGTTGGACCACGCGTGGCCGACGTAGTGGACGTCGACGTTCTGGCCCGAGGTGGCCTCGGGTCCGTCGCCGACGACGAGGTCCTCGGTGACGAGGTCGGCCGGCGGATCGCCTTCGGGGATGGTGACGTCAGGCTTGCTCATGGACGGACCCTAGCCAGCACCCTCCCACGCCAGAACGAGCGGCCCGGTCAACACCGCGGGCCCTGGCCGGGCGCTCAGCCCGTGATCACGAGGCGGAAGCCGCTGTCGATCTCGGTGCGGTCGAGCAGGTGGCCGTGGCGTTCGTGCCAGCGACCCGAGGCGAGGTCGGCGGCGAGGCGCTCCATCGCATGGGCGACCACGGGCTGGGGCAGCTGCGCGATCGCAGAGATCGCGGCGCGGACGTGTGGATCGAGATATGCGGCGGGGCGGCGCCACCAGGCCCACAGAAACCCGTCCACGCAGTCGTGGGGCACGGGCACGTCCACGACGCGGGCGCCGCCGAGGGCAGCGGCGATCGCCGCGACGGCAGGTGGCCGCGCGGCCGGGAGGTCGACGATGCTCGGCAGGTAGTCGTCGATCAGCCAGAAGCCCTCGTAGGCGTCGGGCTCGAACGTCAGGACCACCTGGCGGCGCGTCACCCGTCGCAGCTCGGCCAGGCCCGCCCATGGGTCCGTCCAGTGGTGGAGGCTGAGCACCACCAGGCCGGCGTCGAAGGCACCATCACGGACTGGAAGGGCCTCTGCTCGCGCTCGCACGGCGGGCGCGGCCTGGCGGGGCCGCTGAGCCAGCATGAGCGCCGACGGCTCGACCGCCACCACCCGCCGGCCGCCGGCCTCGTAGGAGCCGGTGCCGGCCCCGACGTTGAGCACCGAGCGAGCCGGACCGAGCGCCTGGTCGATCTGGGCGGCGATGCGGGGGTCGGGCCGGCGGGCGCGTGCGTAGCCGACGCCGATCGTGTCGTACTCGTCGGGGCGGCGGGCCACGTCGAGTGGTCAGGTCGAGGCGTGGGGGCGGACGTTGCGGATCAGGGTGGCCATCTCGACGGCGACCGCCGCGCCCTCCTCGCCGACGTTGTGGCCGCCGGGGCCCTCGGAGCGGGCGTAGGCCTGGTCGCTGTCCTCGGTGGTGAGCACGCCGAACACGATCGGCACGCCGGTGGCCAGGCCGGCTCGGAGGATGCCAGCGGCGCTCTCGCCGGCCACCGACTCGTAGTGCGTGGTCTCGCCGCGGATCACGCAGCCGAGGCAGATGACCGCGTCGACGCGGCCGGACTCGGCGTAGGTCTTCGCCGCCAGCGGCAGCTCGAACGCGCCCGGCACCCAGGCCTCGGTGACGTTGGCATGGTCGACTCCGAGGTCGGCCAGGCCGCGGCGGACGCCGGCGAGCAGGCGCAGCGTGATCTCGGAGTTGAACCGCGCCGCAAGCACCGCCACCCGCAGGCCGGAACCGTCGAGGACGGGCAGCGGCGCGTCGGGTGACTGCAGGTCACCGGCCATCGGGAACGTCCTCGACCGCGGGCTCCCCGATCCCGGCGCCGCCGTCGGCGGCGGCGGCGGCCTCCAGGGCCGCGGCCGCGGCCGCCTCGGCCTCGGCGCGCGC
>JAODBM010000111.1 GCA_025463985.1 Acidimicrobiales bacterium | reverse complement strand
GCGAGCGCGTCACGCGCCGCGGCGGGCGAGGGGCGAGCCGCCGGGCCGCTCGCGCCGCTCGGATCGTCCGGGCGGGTTGGCGGCGAGGACAGCGGCGAGCACAGCGGCGCGTCGACCGTCTGGGATGGGGCGCTCGACGACGATCCATCTGGCGGCCCACCCGCGATATCGGGCACGCGCGCGTCGGGGTCTGTGGCCACCGAGTCCTCGCCGGCGGCCGCGTCGGTCGCCACCAACAGCTGGTAGCGCTCGACCGCGTCATGTCCGGCGGTGGCCACGTCGGCCACGACGAGCGCGACGCCGGGCCGCTCGACGAGCGGCACCTCGAGCTCGCCCACGACGGTCGCCCCCCGCCCCTTGCCCGCGAACCAGCGCTGGTCGGACAGCCACGCGGCGAGCACCTCGGGTTCGGCGAAGACGGTCATGCCCCCACCACCCGCAGCACATGGGCCGGTCGCTGGCCCGGGCTCAACCGCACGTAGTTGCGCCCGACCTGCCAGCCGAACTGCTCGCCGGTCAGCTCGTCGACGACCTCGAAGCTCGGTGGCAACCCGAGCGCGGCCGGGACGACGGCCACGCCCTCCTGCACCTGATGGGGATCGAGGTTGACCACGACCAGCACGATGTTTGCCCCGGCCCGCTTGGCGTAGGCGATGAGCGCGTCGTTCTCGGTCTCGAGGAACGTGGTGTCGGCCAGCTGCTGCAGCGCCGGGTTGGCACGGCGGATGCGGTTGAGGTCGGCGATGAGCGGGAGCAGCGGCCCGTCGAGCGCCCGCTCCTTGGCCTCGTACTTCTCCGAGTCGAGGTACTCCTCCGAGCCCGCGCGGACCGCCACGTGCTCGAAGTGCTCGAACCCCGAGTACACGCCATAGGACGGCGCCAGCGTGGCGGCGAGGATCAACCGCTTGGCGAACGTGGCCGGCCCGCCGGTCTGCAGCTCCTCGGTGAGGATGTCGGGCGTGTTCACGAAGAAGTTCGGGCGGAAGTAGAGCCGCTCGTCGGTCGAGGCCAGCTCGCTGACGTACTCGGTCAGCTCGGCCTTCGAGCTCTTCCAGGTGAAGTACGTGTAGGACTGACCGAACCCGACCTTGGCCAGCTCTTGCATCATGGCCCGGTAGGTGAACGCCTCGGCCAAGAGCACCACCTCGGGGTGGGTCTCGTGGACCGAGTCGATGAGCCACTGCCAGAACGCCAGCTGCTTGGTGTGCGTGTTGTCCACACGGAACACCCGGACCCCGTGGTCGATCCAGAAGGCCACGACCTCGAGCAGCGCCTGCCACAGGCCCTGCCAGTCCTCGCAGTCGAAGTCGACGTTGTAGATGTCCTGGTACTTCTTGGGCGGGTTCTCGGCGTACTTGAGCGTCCCGTCGGGCCGGTGGAAGAACCACTCGGGGTGCTCGGTGAGCCAGGGATGGTCGGCGGAGCACTGGATGGCGAAGTCGAGCGCGACCTCGATCCCCAGCGCGCGGGCGTCCACGACCAGGGCCTCCAGGTCGTCGACCGTGCCGAGGTCGGGGTGCACGGCCGTGTGGCCGCCGCTGGCGTCGCCGATGGCCCACGGGCTGCCCGGATCGTCGGGACCGGCGGTCAGCGTGTTGTTGCGGCCCTTGCGGTTCGTGCGCCCGATCGGGTGGATCGGCGGCAGGTACAGCACGTCGAAGCCGAGCTCGGCCAGTGCCGGCAGCCGTTGCCGCACGCCCTGCAGCCCACCCCACGAGCGGGGGAACAGCTCGTACCAGGACCCGAACCGGGCCAGCACCGGGTCGACGCGCAGCCGGCCCTCGTCGGCGGGGGCTCCCGGGCGCGACCGGTCGGGATGGCGGTCGGCGGTGGCCACGACGTCGCTGGCGAGCGCGGTAGCCACTCGGTCGGCGGCAGGAGCGGCGCGATCGGCGAGGTGCGCGGCCGCGTCGGTGAGGATCTTCCGGTCGGCGTCTCGCGCCGCCTTGTCGCCCTTGGCCGACTTGGCCCGCTTGGCCGCCGCCTCCAGCAGCGCGGCGCCCTCGGCCAGCTCGCTCTCGAGGTCGTCCTGGCCGGCCTCGGCCTTGCGACGCACCTCCTCGCGCCACGACGCCAGGGGCTCGGCCCAGGCGTGGACGGTCCAGCGCCACGACCCGAGGCGGTCGACGGTGAGGGGTGCCGCCCAGCGCACGCCGGCCGACGCGGCATCGACGTGGGTCATCGGCGCCTCGGACCACGAGTGATCGCCCGGCCCCTTCCAGCGCAGGACGGCCCGCAGGGCGTCGTGGCCGTCGCGGAGGATGTCAGCCGAGAGGGTGAGCGTCTCGCCGAGGCTGGCGGCGACCGGCACCGCCCCGCCGTCCACCGCGGGACCCAGGTGCTCCACGCGCACGCGGGTCGGCGGCTTGCGGGGGAGGGGCTGGGCGACGACCGGAGTCGCAGTGTGAGATGGGTCGAGATGGGGGGAGGGGGCGCGACGCGCCATTCAGGGGCTCCTGGTGGGGGTTCGGCACTTCTTACCCGCCCGCCCGCCCGCGCGTGCACCCGTTCCCGGTGTAGACCGACGCCGGGCAGGCAACGGGCTTCAGAAGCGTCCCTCCTTTGTGGGCGGACCGCCGCGTGCACCCGAAGGGACTTTGTCGTGAGGAACCACCGAACGTTCGCTCGGATGGCGGTTGCTGCGCTGCCCTGCCTGCTGATGGCGAGCGCCTGCTCGAAGAGCTCCAAGTCCGCGACCACCACGACCGCCCCGGCGGCCGCGTCCACCACGGCCGCGGCGACCACGACGGCCGCGGCCGACTCGTCGACGACGACCACGACGGCTCTGGCCGGCTCGACGACCACCTCGCCGACGGCACCGCCGGCCACGGCTCGGCTCACGGCCATGAACATCACGCTGGCGGACCTGCCGAAGGGGTGGACCGGCCGAGCCTCGACGTCCAGCTCCAACAGCGTGTTCGACACGTGTGCGGCGGACCTCAAGGTGACGGCCCACACGGTGGCCAAGGCCCAGTCCGACGAGTTCTCGCTCGCGCAGGGAACGGGCCAGCTCGGCCTGCAGACGACGACCGGGCAGCTCGACGGTGCCGGCGTCGCCACGGCGCTGGTGGCCAAGCTCGGTGATCGGGCGTTCGCCGACTGCGTGACCAAGGCGTTCGTCAAGGCCGTCGGCAGCCAGGCCACCGGCACGCTCAGCCCCGTCGCCGGGCTGCCGAAGGCCGGCGACGACGTGCAGGCCCTGCAGGGCCAGTTCGCGCTCACGACGGCGGCGGGCCAGAAGGTGACGATCCTCGTCGAGGTGATCGCTGTGCGGACGGGCAGCATCGTCTCCACGATCTCGGCCACCGCGACGAACGCGACGCCCGACGGCCCCCTGCTGGCCGGCGTGCTCGACAAGGTCGCGGCCCGCCAGAAGGCCTGATCGCTCGCGGTCCGGCCGGACGCGGTCCGCGAGGGCGGCGCGCGGCCGCTCCCGCGCCGTCAGCTCAGCGCCTCGCCGCCCAACGCGGGGAAGACGGCCGCGACCTTGCCCAGCAGGTAGTCGCCGTAGGTTCCGTGGAGCGTGCGCAGGCTGGTCCGGTCCCAGCGGGTGCGGGCGTCATCGGGCGGGACCGGCCCGGCGAGGGGGAGGGGACGGACCTCGGTCTCCCAGCCCGGGTCGAAGAAGAACGGGAACGAGAGGCGCCCGACGCCGCTCGCCGGTCGCACGCGGTGCGGCGTCGAGCGATATCGGCCGCCGGTCATCCGGTCGAGCATGTCCCCGAGGTTGCAGACGAACGTGCCCGGCGCGGGCGGCACGTCGATCCAGCCGGTGGCCGTGCGCACCTCGAGCCCGCCGACCTCGTCCTGGCGCAGGATCGTGAGCAGCCCGTAGTCGGTGTGCTC
This sequence comes from Acidimicrobiales bacterium, assembly GCA_025463985.1. Taxonomy (GTDB): domain Bacteria; phylum Actinomycetota; class Acidimicrobiia; order Acidimicrobiales; family Iamiaceae; genus JAODBM01. The sequence continues at coordinate 21,185 of JAODBM010000111.1, read as the reverse complement.
GCCGACCCCCCAGGCCGTCGCGTCCGGCACCTCCGCGGCCGGGCTGGGCGGGTAGTGGAAGACGCGGAACAGCACGAGCGGGTCAGCCGTGAGATGGCGGGCGAACCAACCCTGGTCGAGCCCGAGCGCCAGGCTGAGGCCGCGGGCGAGGGCGTGGCCGAGGTCGGTGAGGGCGGCGATGTGGTCGAGCACCGCGCGCCGCAGCTCGGCGGGACGTTCGGGGAACAGGTTGGATCCGTGCAGCGGGGTGGCGCTGGCCACGCGTGGGTGATCGGGTCCCAGCTCCGCGCCGAAGTAGAGGCCCTCCTTGCGGTCCGGGACGCCAGCGGTCAGCTCTCCGCCGGGCGGGAACCAACCCCGCCAGGCCCGGCCGCCGCGAGGCATCGCGATCGCCGCCTTCTCGTCCTCCGGGAGCGCGAAGAACGTCCGGGCTGCGGCCTCCAGCCGGGTCTGCGCCCCCTCGTCGACGCCGTGGCCCGTGATCGAGAAGAAGCCGTGGTCCCGACAGGCGGCGTCGATGGCCCGCGCGACCGGTGCCACCGGGCCCGTGCCCGCCACCAAGGGACCGACGTCGATCACCGGCAGCGCAGCCATGACCGCCTGTCTAACCGCGGCTCAGCCTCCGGCGCGGCGAGCCGAGCCGGGACGCCGAGTCAGTCGGCCTGGGCGTCGCGCAGCTCTCGCTTGAGGATCTTGCCGGCCGCGTTGCGGGGGAGCGGGTCGGCCACCACCACGATCCGGGTGGGCACCTTGAACGCGGCAAGCCGCTGCCCTAGGAACGCCTGCAGCTCGCGGACCTGGATCTGGTGCCCCGCCTTGGGGACCACCGCGGCGGCGACCTCCTCGCCGAGGCGCTCGTCAGGCACGCCGAACACCGCGGCCTCGTGCACGTCGGGATGCTCGTAGATCGCCGCTTCGACCTCGGAGGAGAAGATGTTCTCGCCGCCGCGCAGCACCATGTCCTTGGCGCGGTCCTCGATGTAGACGAACCCGTCCTCGTCGACGCGGCCGATGTCACCGCTGCGCAGCCAGCCGTCGACGATGGCCTCAGCCGTGGCCTCGGGCTTGTTCCAGTAGCCGCGGATGAGGTTGGGGCCCTTCATCCAGATCTCGCCCGAGTCGCCCACCGGGACCGGCTTGCCCTCGGGGTCGCGGATCTCGACCTGCATGATCGGCGTGACCCGGCCCGTGCTGGTGGGGTGGCTCGTGTAGTCCGCGCCGCTGTTCTGGGGCCCATAGGCGTTCGTCTCGGTCATGCCGTAGCCGATGCCCGGGCGGGCCTTGGCGAAGCTCGTGGCCACGCGGTCGACGAGCTTCGGGGGCGCCGGCGCCCCGCCGCCGCCGACGCTGGCCAGGCTCGACGTGTCGTAGTCGTTGAACTGAGCGCACTCGAGCAGGTCCCAGCTCTGGGTGGGCACGCCCACGAAGTTGGTGACGCGCTCCCGCTCGATCAGCTCGAGCGCTCGGGTCGGGTCCCACCTGTACATGATCACGAGCTTCAACCCGGCGGCGAAGCAGGACAGCATCACGGCCACGCCACCGGTGACGTGGAACAGCGGCACGATGAGGATGAACGCGGGCGGGTACCCGCTCGAGCCGGTGGCCTCCTCGGGCCGGCGCAGGCCGTCGACCGCGGTGCGGCAGCCGAAGCCCAGCAGCGCCTGCAGCACGGCCCGATGGGTGGACACCGCACCCTTCGGCCGACCCGTCGTGCCTGACGTGTAGAGGATCGTGGCGTCATCGTCGGGTTGGATCTCGACCTCGGGCATGGCCGCGCCCGGCACCACCACGTCCTCCCAGCGGTCGATGCCCTCGGGCCGCTGGTCTTCGGCCAGCCGCACGCCGATGGTCGCCACGCCGAGGCGGGCGCAGGGCGCCCGCGTGCGCCCGATGCGCTCGTCGTCGGCGATCAGCACCCGCGCGCCGGAGTCCTCGAGGGCGTAGTCGAGCTCGTCCTCCGTCCACCACGCGTTGAGCGAGACGGCCACGGCGCCGACCGAGATGATGGCGGCGAACGACATGACCCACTCGGGGAAGTTGCGCATGCCGATGGCGACGCGGTCGCCCCGGCCGATCCCGTAGCGCTCGACGAGGGCGGCGCCCAGCCCGTCGACCCGATCCATGACATCGGTGAACGTGAAGCGCTCGTCCTCGTAGACGAGGAACGGTCGGTCGGTGTAGCCGCGGGCTCCGGCGAAGAGCGCACGCAGGCTCGGCGGCGCGTTCTTGAACACGGTCTGCTCGATCCCCTGGATCGTGGCGGTCGTGGTCTCGTACGCAGCTCCCGGGCCGGTGAGCTGGGCGACGGCGGCCTGATAGCTAAGGGTCATTGGGCACGAAGCCCACACCACCACGAATATCTGGTCAAACGGTCCGTCACGGTCGGTCGTCCCGCAGCGGGTCACGCACGGCCTTGCGGCCCTGGCGATCTGGGCGGCGCCTGGCCACCGCCTCGCTGCGCCGGGCCGCGGCCTGCGCCTCGTCCCGCATGGCCCGCCAGGCGTCGAGGCGAGCCGCGGCGAGCGTTCCCGCGGCGACCGCACCCACCACCGCGCAGTCCGGTTCCAGGTCGTGGGCGCAGTCGCTGAAGCGGCACGACGGCGCCAGCTCGTCGATCTCGGGAAAGGTATCCGCCACCGCGTCGACGTCGACCCAGAGACCGACCTCGCGCACGCCCGGGGTGTCGATCAGCACGCCGCCACCCGGCAGCGGGTGGAGGTGGCGGGCCGTGGTCGTGTGGCGGCCCTTGTTGTCGCGGCCCCGCACCGCGCCCGTGGCGGCCACGTCGTCGTCGGCCAGCGCGTTGAGCAGCGTGGACTTGCCGGCGCCCGACTCGCCGACCAGCACGACCGACCGGCCGGCGACGAGGTGGCGGACCTCGGCGACGCCCGAGCGGTCCACGGTCGAGACCACGAGCACCTCGATGCCCGGTGCGCCGGCCTCTACCTCGGCGCGCCGCGCCGCCGCGTCGGTCGTGACGTCGGCCTTGCTGAGCACGATCGCCGGTCGCGCACCAGCGTCCCTAGCGAGCGCGGTGAAGCGCTCGAGCCGGCCCGTCACCACCGGACGGTCCAAGCCGCAGACGATGACCACGAGGTCGACGTTGGCCACGATCGCCTGCTCTTCGTCGCGGCCGGCGGCGCGCCGCCGCAGCAGCGAGACGCGGGGGAGCACCTGCGCGACGCGGTCGTCGGTGTCGAGCGCCAGCCAGTCGCCCACCACCGGCATCGGGTCGAGGTTCGGGCGCAGCGGGACGGCGCGCTCACCCTCGGCGGTGGCGACCAGCAAGGCGACCCCGTCGTGGCGCAGCACCCGCGCCGCCTGCGCGTCCGGCGACACGGCGTGCAGCACGGCGGCCCAGCGATCGCTCCAGCCATAGGGATCCAGCAGTGACGTGTTCAACGAGGGCGAACGTAGCCCGGCCGGACGCGCCCTCCCCCGCGAACGAGCCTCGCCGCGAGCCTCGCCGGGAGCCTCAAGCCGGATCGGGCTCGAACAGCGTCCGGAGTCCGCGCAGGGCGCGCCGGCCGCTCACCCCGAGCTTCACGTAGACCCGCTGGAGGTTGTTGTCCACGGTGCGGGTCGACAGCGAGAGCGTCTCGGCGATCTCCTTGCTGGCCAGACCGAGCGCCGCGAGGTGCGCGACCTCGCGTTCGCGGGCGGTGAGGGAGCCCGCGGCGACGGTCGGTGGGCGCAGCGACGGTTGCCAGTCCGTGCGTGCCAGCAGCGCCTGCAGTTGGGCCAGCGAGGCGATCGAGGCTCGGGATCGACCGCCCTCCATGCCGAGCGACCACGCCGACCACGCCGACCGCACCGCATCGCGCACGGCGCCGAGCTCGAGGAGCTGGTCCGAGACGAGGGACAGGGCCGACACGTCCTGGTCGAGCAGCGCTGCCGCGTGCGCGCTCCACAGCGGCGCGAGCCGGCCACCGATCTCGCCCTCGAGCTCGCCGAGACGCACCACGTCACCCGCGCGCACCGATCCCAGGCACACCGCCTCGTGCAGGAGCCAGGCCTCGTTCAGCCGCTCGCCCCGGCGGCCGAGCTGGGCGGCGGCGGTCTGCAGGATGCCCGCGGCCTCAGCGTTGCTGCGACCCTCCGCCACGGCGACCCAGGCACGGGCGAGGGCGACCGCGTGCAGGGTGATCGCGTCGAGCCCGCGCTCGCCCCCACCACCCTCGTGCAGGCTCGACTTCAGCACCTCGACGTTCAGCAGGCTCCGGTGGGCCAACCGCAGATCGCCCGCGTGCGCGGCGGCGACCGCGAGGTGGCTCAGCGGGACGACGGCCAGCGCCATGCCGTCGAGCGCGTCGGCTGCGGTCGCGAAGTGCGGCAGCGCGCTCTGGCTCTGGCCCCGCATCATGCTCAGCCACCCGACGACGAGCTGCGCCTCGAGGTAGGCGAACCTGGTCCGCGTCGAGGTGACGGCCACGTGGGCGAGCGAGGCGTTGCCCTGCACCTCGGCCGCGTCCAGCTCCCCCAGGTAGAGCAGGCAGGCGGCCTCGGCCGAGCGGGTCCAGGGCTGCCGGCCCCTCGGCTGGGTCGACGCGAGGCGTGCCTGCAGCTCGGCGATGCGGCCAGCCATCCAGAGCGCGTTGCACCAGTGCAGCTCGCCGAGCACCTGCTGCTCGAGGTCGATCTTCGCGAAGACCTCGAGGGCGCGATCGGGGTAGCCGCTGTAGAGGAACGTCGCGCCTAGGGCCATCGCCAGCCGATCCGCCTCGGCCGGCTCGGACACGCCGGCGATCAGCTGCTCGATCAGGTCCCTCGCGTCATCGATGCGGCCGATGCCCACACCCAGGTTGAGGGCCCGCAGGCCGATCAGCTCGGACAGCCGAGCGTCCGTCGGCGCCATGGTGGCCTGGCACCGCGCGAGCACCTCTTCCAGCTCGACCAGGCTGTCGCGGCTGTGCATCGCGAACAGCGCGTCGCCCAAGGCGAGCGCCTCCTCGGGCGTCCCGAAGCGCTGCCACAGCAGCCGGCCGCACTCGGCGGCCAGATCGAAGTCGTGGACCGCCATGGCCAGGGCCTGCGCTCGCTCGAGGTCGGGCGCGGCGGGTGCGTCGAGCGAGCCGAGCCGCCAGCGGATCACCTCCAGGAACGGGCCGTCACCGGGTCGGTCGAGGCGCTCGAGCGCATCGGCGAGCCGGCCGCACGTGGCCCGCCGCTCGACCGAAGGCGTGTGCGCGAGCACGACCTCCTCGTACAGCGTGTGAGCCGACCGATGCTGGCCCGCGCTGGCCTCGTCGGCGTCGACGAGCCCGGCCAGCTCGAGCTCGGCGATGGACTCGGGCGCGGCCAGCGCGAGGAGGAGATCGAGCTCGAGGCTGCCGGCCTCGGCGACGATCCGCAGCGTCTGCTGGGCCGCCGGGGAGAGGGCGTCGATCCGCTCGAAGATGAGGTCGGTCAGCCGGGTCGACAGCTCGAGCGGGCGGGCCAGGGTCCAGACCTCGTCGAGGCGGATGGCCCCGGTCGCGAGGCTGGCGGTCACGAGCTCGCGGACGAACAGGGGATTGCCTTCGCTGACCTCGAACACGAGGCCGACCATCTCGGCGTCGACGGGTCCGGCGAGCGCGATCTCCAGGAGGTGGGCCACCTCGTCCACGGCGAGCGGCCCGAGCTGCAGGCTCTGCACCGCGTGCTCCTTGACGAGGTCGGTGAGCGCGGGCGAGGTCGGCGCGGTGGTGCTCACGGTCAACAGCACGCCGGTGGCCTCCTCGAGCAGGATCCGGCGCAGCAGGTGGCCCGAGGCGGGGTCGATCCACTGCGCGTCCTCGACGAGCAGCACGCCGTTGCGCTGTCCCAGCTCGCGCAGCGCCTGCTCGATCGCCGGGAGCCGGGTGTGGTCGGCCTCGACGCGCGTGTCCCCGATCAGCAGGCGGAGGCTGCCCAGGGGAAGCAGCGACGACGCCCGGGTGCACCGCACGATCCGCTGCCGCTCGCCCGTCAACGAGGTCGCGATCCACCGGCGGGCCAGGGTCGACCGGCCGACCCCGACCCCGCCGTACAGCACGACCCCGCCGGCGGGACCCGCCGCGAGCCAATCGTCGAGGTAGCGGCGCTCGAACTCGCGGGCGATGAACGGCCACGGCTCGGTCGGCCGGGACGATCCCCGCGCTGCGGCGCGGTCGAGCGGATCGGCCGGCGGTGAGGGTTCCGAAAGCGCCGTCATGCACCCCGGTCCGGGCTCGCACCCCAATGGTCGAGGCGACGTCGTCCCGCGTTGCGCCTCATGGCTGGCCCCTTGCTCACGGCTGCCTCCGTGTCCCGCGCGCCACCACGGGTGGAGTCGCGAGACGGAACCTAGCGGCCGGACGGGCCGAGCTTGGGTCGCACGTTCGGGTGACGGCCGGGGCCGGCCCTGCGAGCGGCTCCCGGTTCCGCAGCGGCGCGACGCCGTGGCCCGAGCGGGGGGCTCGGCGCCACCTCGTCTCGCGATGCCGTGCACACTGGATCGATGACCGATGACCTCGCGCCGTTCCCCGACGACTGGGAGCGCGGCCTCGCGATCGTGGCGCACCCCGACGACCTCGAGTACGGCGCCGCCAGCGCTGTCGCCGCCTGGACCGCGGCCGGCAAGGAGATCGCATACGTGCTGGTCACGAGCGGTGAGGCGGGCATCGACGGCCTCGACCCGGTCCAGGCCGGCCCGCTTCGAGAGGGCGAGGAGCGGGCCAGCGCGGCGGTCGTCGGGGTGCACCGCGTCGAGTTCCTCGGCCACCCGGACGGCACGGTGACCGGCGGGCTGGCCCTGCGACGCGACCTGGCTCGGGCCATCCGGCAGCACCGGCCCGAGGTGCTGATCACCTCGAACTTCGATCTGGCGTGGCCGGATGGCGGCCTCAACATGGCCGATCACCGCCACGTCGGCCTCGCCGTGCTCGATGCCGCTCGCGACGCGGGCAACCGATGGGTGTTCACCGACCTGCTGGAGGAGGGCCTCGAACCCTGGAACGGGGCCCGGCGCATCGCCGTGAACGCGTCGCCGCGTCCCACCCACGCGGTCGACGTCACCGACACCGTCGACCTCGGGATCGCGTCCCTCCGGGCGCACGCCGCCTACCTGGCGGGCCTGGGTGACGGCGCCGATGACCCGACCGCCTTCCTTCGCGAGAGCGCGGAGGGCGCCGGCGCCCGCTTCGGCGGCCGTCCTGCCGTGACGTTCGAGCTGCTCCACTGGTGAGCCGCGCCGTCGCCGCATGCGCGTGCGCCGCGGTTGCTCAGCCCAGCAGGAACCGCGCGATCCAGCCGGCGACGAGGTCGCGGTCCAGCGGGGCGTCGAGGCTTGCCAGCGCGGCGGCGGACGCCTCGGCGCCGATGAGGTCGCGGCGCAGCACCGTCAGGCGGCGGGACAGCGCAGCGGGGAACTCGGGATGCGGCTGGAGGCCGAGGGCGCGCGGCCCGATGGCGAACATCGCGTTCGGGCAGTAGGCGGCGGTGGCCAGCAGCTGAGCGCCGGGCGGCAGCTCGACCACTTGGTCCTCGTGGCTGGCGACGAGCGTGAACGTCGGCGCCCGCGGCGCCATCCACGGCGCGCGGGCCACGACGTCGAAACGCTGCGCGCCGACGCCCCAGCCGCCCGGGGCCCGCTCGACGCGTCCGCCGCAGGCGCGGGCCAGCACCTGGTGACCGAAGCACATCCCCGCGAACGGGCGCTCCGCGGCCACGAGCGCTCGCACGAGGTCCTCGATGGCGCGGATCCAAGGCGCATCGTCGTTGACCGACGCGCGCGAGGGAGTGGTGATCCAGGCCTCGCAGTCGTCGAGCGACGCCGGCAGCTGGCCGCTCTCCGCGTCGAAGCGCACCAGGCGCACCGGCTGGTTCCTGAACAGCGCCGTGAACAGCTCGGGGTAGTCGCCGCCCACGTCGAGCGCCTCGGGATGGACGTGGCCGCACACGAGCAGCCCCACCCGCCGTTCACCGCCCGGAGCCCGCGGCGCCATGGCGTCAGCGGAACGTCGACACGGGCTCGTCGCCGCTCGTCGCCGCCGGGGCGACGAGGCCGCGGGCCCGGAGCCGTGGCAGGACGCCCTCGCCGCACCAGTAGGCCTCCTCGAGGTGCGGGTATCCGGACAGGATGAAGTCGTCGAAGCCGAGCGCGGCGTACTCGGCGATGCGGTCGGCGACCTCGTCGAAGCTGCCGACCAGCGCCGTGCCGGCACCACCGCGCACGAGACCGACGCCGGCCCAGAGGTTCGGGTGGATCTCCAGGCTGCGGGGATCGGTCGGATCGACGTCGCCGCGGAGCGCGGCCATGCGACGCTGCCCCTCTGACTGGGTCTGCGCGAAGTCCGCCTGCGCGGCGGCGATGGCGGCCGGCTCCATCCCGGCGAGGAGGTCGGCGGCCGCGGCCCATGCCTGCTCGGCCGTCGGGCGCGTGATCACGTGGAAGCGGATCCCGAACCGCAGCGTCCGCCCGAGCGCTGCCGCCTGCGCCCGCACCCGTTCGACGCGCTCCGCCACCATGGCGGGCGGCTCGCCCCACGTCAGGTAGACGTCGACCAGGCGGGCGGCCACGTCCTCGGCGGCGGCGGAGGCGCCCCCGAAGTAGATCGGTGGTCGCGGCTCGGGCACGGCGCGCGTCGTGGCGCCGGCGACCCGATAGTGCGTGCCGTCGTGGTCGAGGGGCTGGTCGCCCCACGCGCCGTGCAGCACCTCGAGGAACTCGGCGGTGCGCTCGTAGCGGGTCTCCTTGTCGGCCCAGTCGCCGAAGCGGGCCAGCTCGGCGGGCTCGGCTCCGGTCACCACGTTGAGCAGCAGCCGCCCGCCCGACAACCGCTGGTACGTCGAGGCCATCTGGGCGGCGAGCGTCGGGGAGAGCAGCCCCGGCCGGAACGCCACGAGGAAGCGGATGCGCGTCGTGAGCGGCACGAGCATGGCCGTCGTCACCCACGCGTCCTCGCAGGCGGTGCCGCACGGGGTCAGCAGACCGTCGAACCCCAGTGCCTCCGCCGCCAGCGCCACCTGCGCCATGTAGGGCAGCGACGGCGCCCGCCGATGCGCGTCAGGCCCCGCGGGCGCGACCTCACGGGAGTCGCCGCCCGTCGGTAGGAACCAGTGGATGGAGAGCATGGGGACGCCGGGGTCGGGAACGGTGCGCCGAGGCTACGGCGTGCGCCACTGCGGCCCGGCCGAGCACCGTCGGCACGGTTGTGGTTTGCTGCTCGCATGACGTCGTTGGACATCCCCAGGGCCCTGCACCGCGCGGAGGACGAGCTGCCGTTCGTCGAGCTCGGTGACGGCGCGCTGCTGCAGCTGCTGCAGGTCGACGTGGAGGCCGGCCTGTGGGTCATCCGCAGCCGCTTCCCGGCCGGCTACGCCGTGCAGACCCACAAGCACACCGGCTGCGTCCACGCCTTCACGATCGCCGGCAGCTGGTGCTACGCCGAGTACCCCGAGGTCAACACGGCGGGGTCGTACCTGTTCGAGCCGGCGGGCTCGGTGCACACGCTCACGGTGCCGGCGGACAACGCCGAGGTCACCGACGTCTGGTTCGCGATCCAAGGCGCCAACCTCAACCTCGACGCCGACGGCAACGTCGAGATGGTCATCGACGCCGCTCTCGTGCGTGACTTCTACTTCGGGTCCTGCGAGGCGAACGGCCTCGGCCGACCGCCGGTCATCGGGACGTAGCGCCCTCGGTGGCGCCGGCGCGGGTGAGCCCTTCGCCGTAGCGGCGGAAGCTCGGGTGCGCGTGCACCATGACCGACAGCTCGGTGCGGTTGTGCACGCCGAGCTTGCGGAACGAGCGGGCGAGGTGCGTCTTCACGGTGTCGATGCTCACGTAGAGCATCTCGGCGATCTGCGCGTTGCGACGACCGAGCGCGGCCAGCGAGACGACCTCGGCCTCGCGCTCGGAGAGCCCGAGATCGCGCCCCGGCCAGTCGCGCCCGGCGCGGGTCCCGTAGGAGCTGGCCGGCGCCACCACGACCTGCTCGCCGTTGGCCAACCGCTCAAGGCTCTCGATGAGCTGCTCGGACGACATGGTCTTGGACAGGTAGCCACACGCCCCCGCGTCGAACGCGTTGTGCACCGCGGCGTCGTCGAAGTCGAAGGAGTAGACGGCAGCGCGGATCACCTCGGGCTTGTCGAGCAGCTGGCTCAACTTGGGCCCTTCGAGCCCGGCGCGGCCGAACGTGTCGTAGAGCGCCACGTCGACGGGACCGCCTTCGATCGGCTGGTCGATCAAGATCGCGTCGACCAGCTCGATGCGGTGCGAGTACGGCTCGAGCATCCGCACCAGCCCTGCGATCACGATCTCGTAGTCGTTCACCACGGCGACGCGGGGTCGGGCCGCTGAATCGGGGTTGGAGTCGGAGTCCTGCATGGTCGGTCCGGAGGCGAGGCGCGGGCCTCAGCCCTCGATGGCGCCCTCACCCTTGATGTGCGCACCCTTCTCGGTCATCTCCCGGTACGGCTCCTCGACGCCCTTGCCGGCATCGGCCGTGCGGTCAGCGGCGGCCTCCTCCTCGGGCGTGGGCGGCTGGCCCGCAGCGCGTCCTTGCTGCTGCTCGTCGACCGCCTCGGCTTCGAGCGTGGCGTCGGTGACCTGACCAGGTTCGGAAGTGTCGGACATCAGGAGTTTCCTCAGCTGGGGTCGGGGCTGCGATCCCGGCCGGCCCTACCCGAGGGGACCGCGGGCAGAACCCCTGCTGGCAGGCTCACTCGTAGCGAGCGCCGATCTCGCGGAGCATCTCCACGAAGCGATCGCCGGCATCGGGGGCCGTCTCGCCGGGCGTGTACGTGACCGCGATCAGCTCGCCGGTGAACGGGAACGGCCCATGGCGCTCGTAGATCGCCCACGAGACCGGTGAGCGCCGATCGATGCCGACGTCGATGCCGCAGAACGGCGCCATCGCTCCGAGCATCGCCAGCCCGGCCAGCGATCCGCGTGACTCGTCGCCGACCGTGAGGCGCACGTCCCACTGCCACTGACCGGGCGCGGTCACGTCGAGCACGATGCGATCCGTCCCGTCCGGCACCGGTCCGCCGCGCAGCTCGCGCATGGTGCCGTAGCCGTTGTGGACGAAGACGAGATCGTCGCCCTCGTCCACGTAGAGCGCATAGCCGCCGCCCTGGTCGCCGTGCGCCACGAGCATCCCGCGATCGCCGGTGTGGAAGTCGAGCTCGACGTCCACGCGGAACGAGCGCCACTGGATGAGCAGCTGGGAGCGGTAGCGCTCGAGCGTGTGGGTCCGCCGCAGCAGCCGGACCGGCTCCTTGAGCGGTTCTTCGTACGGCGGCCGCGTCACGTAGCGCAGCCGCGAGCCCTCGTCGAGCGGGAACACCTGGTTCTCCAGCGCGGCCGCCTCCCACGCGGCGGCCAGGTCGCGCACGCGATCGGGCTCCTCAGCCGCGAGGTCGCGGACCTCGGTCGGGTCGTCGGCCAGGTGGTACAGCTCCCACTCGTGGTCGCCGAACGCCGTCAGGGGCCGGTGCCGCGTCACCGCCTCCCAGCCGTCGCGGTAGTACCCGCGGTGGCCGATCATCTCGAAGTACTGCTCGGTGTGGGGGTGCGGTGCGTCCGGATCGGCGAGCGCGCCGCGCAGGCTGCTGCCGGTCAGCGGCTGCAGGGTCACGCCCGCGCGCTCCGCCGGCCGTTCGACCCCGGTCAGCTCCAGCAAGGTCGGCAGCACGTCGGTCACGTACGCCCACTGGCCACGGCGCTCGCCTGCGGGCAGCCCGCGTGGCCAGGAGACGAGGAACGGGACCGAGTGGCCGCCGGCATGCGTGTTCACCTTGTAGAGCCGGAACGGCGTGTTCGACGCCATCGCCCAGCCCCGCGGGTAGTGGACCATGGTCTGCGGTCCACCGAGCAGGTCGATGCGGGCGAGGTCGGCGTCGGGATCCTCGAGGTCGTGCGCGTTGGTGGACACGAGCGTGCGCAGGTAGGCGGACGTGCCCTCCGACTCGCCCTCGCGGGAGGCGCCGTTGTCGGAGAGGAACACGAAGATGGTGTCGTCGAGCACGCCCAGCTCGGCGAGGCCGGCGCGCAGGCGGCCGACGTTCTGGTCGACGTTGTCGACCATCGCGGCGTACACCTCCATGTAGCGGGCGAAGAGGCGTTGGTCGCGCTCGTCGAGGTCGGACCACGCCGGCACGTCGTCGCCCTCCTCGGAGTTGCGGGCCGGCAGCTGCGTGCCCGGCGGCAGGATGCCGAGCTCGAGCTGGCGGCGGTGCCGGGCCTCGCGGACGCGATCCCACCCGCCGTCGTAGCGACCCCGGTGGCGGGCCAGATCGGCGGGCTTGGCGTGCAGCGGCGCGTGGACGGCGCCGTGGGCGAGGTACAGCAGGAACGGCGTGGACGGGTTGGACGCCTTGACCTGGGCGACCATGTCGAGCGAGCGGTCCGTGAGGTCGTCGGTGAGGAAGTAGCCGTCGGGGTAGCGGTCGACGCGCACCGTGTGGTTGTCCTCGACCAGGCGGTGCGGTTGGTGGAGGTTCGTGAACGCGTCGAGGAACCCGTAGTAGCGGTCGAAGCCCCGCTGCAGCGGCCACGAGGCCTTGGGACCCGCGTCGGACATGTCGGCGTCCTTGGTGAGGTGCCACTTGCCGGCGGCGAGGGTGGCGTAGCCGGCCGACCGGAAGATCTCGGCCGCGGTGGCCACGTCGTCGGCCAGCTCGGCGGCGTAGCCCGGGAAGCCCGGATCGGAGTTGGCGACCGCCCCCGCACCGGCGCGGTGCGGGTTGACGCCGGTCAGCAGCGCCGCGCGCGTCGGCGAGCACATGGGCGTGACGTGGAAGTTCGTCCACTGGAGGCCGTCGGCGGCCAAGGCGTCGAGGTGGGGGGTGGCGATCTCCGAGCCGTAGCAGGACAGGTCGGAGAACCCGAGGTCGTCGACGAGCACGATCACCACGTTGGGGGCATCGGCCGCCGGCTGCGGGCGCGGCGGCCACCACCCCTGGGACCCGGCGAACGTGCGGCCGAGCTCACCCCCGAACCCCGCGTAGGGACCCGCGGCCGCCTCGCCACCCGTCCGACCCGTCACGGCACGAACGTATCCCAGCCGTCACTGGCGGAACGGGGCCAGCACCGCCTCGGCGTCGGGCTGCACGAGGCTGAGCGCGGCCACGCCGCCGAGGCCCGCGTCCTTCGTGGGCAGCTTCACGGTCTCGGGCGACTTGCCGGCCATGCGCCACGCCAACCACATGGCGTCGGTCAGCCGCATCTGTTCGTCGATCTTGAGCCCGTGCGAGAGCTTCGTGGCGCCGCTCATCAGCGTGAGGGGGTTCTTGGTGCCGGCGAGCTTGTGGAGCACGGCCCGCATGAACATCTGCTGGCGGGCCTGGCGGCCGAAGTCGTTCTGGTTGTCCGGCACCTCCTGCCCGTTGATGATGCTCGTGTAGTGGCGGCTGCGGACGAACGCGAGCGCCTGGGTGCCGTCGAGGTGGACCGAACCGGTCTGGTTCACGACCAAGCCTGACCCTCGGTCGAGTGCCGGATAGAGGAAGTCGATGTTGATCCCGCCGATCGCGTTCACGAGGTCGCCGAACTGCGTGTAGTTGATCTCCATGTAGCGGTCGATCGGGATGCGCAGGTCGTTGCCGGCGATCGTCTGGATGAGCGCCTTGGGGCCGCCGTTGTAGGCGCCGTTGAGCTTGCCCTTCTGGTTGTTGTCGGCGCGCGTGACCCAGAGGTCGCGGGGGATCGACATCATCTTGACGCTGCCGCCCTGGACCCGCAGCACGATCATCGAGTCGGTGCGGCTGCCGGTCACGAGGGGATCGGGCCGGTTGTCGGTGCCCACGAGGAGGTAGTTCGTGCCGGCACCGCCGCCGTGGCGCAGCGCCGACCCGGCCTGCACCCGTTGGATCTTGTTGAAGACGCTGTTGGCCCAGAGCCACCCGCCGACGCCGGCCACGAGGATCAGCGCGAGCAGCCCGACCAGGCTCCAGACCACGATGCGCTTGCGGCTGCGGCGCCGCCGCGGGCCCAGGCCATGGGCATCGAGGTCGCCCTTGTTGCGGACGCGGTAGACGAGCCGTTCCGCCCCGACGCCGAGCGCAAGGCCGAGGATCAGCCAGAGCAGGAGGCCGGTCATGAGCGCGGCGGGCGGCCGGGCGGCAGCACCCGGTCGGAGATGCGGGTGCGGGTGGCGTCGTCGAGCGGGCGGCCGCCACCAGGCGCGGGCGGCGGGCCGACCTCGAAGGTGAGCGTGACCGGGCCGATCTCGATGGCGTCGCCGACGTGGAGGGCTCGGGGAGCGCCGGCGGGCAGGTCACGACCGTTGACGCGGGTGCCGTTGCTCGATCCGTCGTCGGCGACCGTCCAGCCCTCTTCGGTGCGGCGCACCGACACGTGGGCCCGACTGACCCGGCTGTCGTCGATCACGATGTCGCGGTCGGACCCGCGGCCGATGGTGACCACCGCCGCTTGCAGCGGGAGGCGGGCGCCGGTGTCGCTGCGCGCGAGCAGCGCGACGTTCGGGGGGCCGGACGGCACGCCCGCGGTGACCCCCGCGGTGACCCCCGCGGTGGCCTCTGCCGCCGCCGCCGGAGCGACGGGCTCACCGGCCGCGGCCACCGCCAGCGCGGCGGGCACCCCCGTATGCCGCGAGGGGTCCTCTTCGACCTCGATCGACGGGATGCCCTCGAGGACCCAACCGTTCTCGCGGGCCGCTTGGTCGAGGGCGCCGACCAGCCCGTCGGCGAACCAGCGCGGCGCCTCGTTGACGGTGGCGACGTCGTCGGGGTGCAGGCGCAGCACGTACGCGGCGGGCACGAGCGTGACCCCGTCGCGCTCGCGTTGGACGTGGCGGATCATCTCGGAGAAGCAGGCCCGCTGCAGCTCCGGTGCGCTGAGGTGACGACGCCGGCCGAGGGTGCCGCCGACGTTGCGGGCCACCGACGAGGCCGCCGCGCCGCGCACGGCGCCCCGTGACGCGCGTGGCGCCCGTGCCCCCCGAGCGGCCCGGGACGCGACGAACCCGATGAGCGAGCCGACGAGGAGCACCAGAACCGCAGTCATGTCAGAAGAGCGGGGACGACCCCGAGACGTCGTAGCGCACGAGCTGCGGCGCGCCGCCCATGAAGTCGCCGGCCGAGCCGATGAAGGCCGCCATGTGCTCCGAGCCCATGTGCTGCGTGAGCGCCTCCTCGGACTCCCAACGCTCGAACAGGTTGACGCGGGTCGGATCGCGGATGTCGGTGCCGAACCGGTAGTCGAGGTTGCCCTTCTCGGCGGTCGTCTGTTCGGCGAGGGCGAGGAGCGCGACCTCGGCCGCCTCCCGGGCGTCGGGTCGGATGACCAGGTGGCCGGCGATGACGATCACGAGCACTCCTTCAGCGTTGGCGGAACGGCGAGACCCTAATGGGGGGCGCTCGCGCCACGAGGGCGCCGCCGGTCGTGGCCGCCCGCGCCGGCGGGACCGCCGCCGTCGAGCGGCGCCCCCACCGGTAGCCTCCCGGCCATGGAGCAGGGTGCGGGCGACGCGGCGGTCGGATCGCTCGACGCCGGGCTCAGCGTCGCCGAGGCGTCGTCGGCCGGCTACCCCGAGCGCTGGGAGTCCGCCGTCGTCCTGGCCGACGGCGGCACGATGGTCGTGCGTCCCATCCGGCCCGACGACGCCGAGCTGATCGTCGCCTTCCACGAGCGTCAGTCGCCCGAGAGCATCTACTTCCGGTTCTTCTCGCCCCGCCCGCGCCTGTCGACGCGTGACGTCGAGCGCTTCACGCATGTCGACTACGTCGACCGCATGGCCTTCGTGGGCCTCATCGGCGACGACCTCGTGGGCGTCGCCCGCTACGACCGTCACCGCGCCCGCAGCGACGCCGAGGTCGCGTTCTTCGTGGACGACGCGCACCACGGGCGAGGCATGGCCACCGTGCTCCTCGAGTACCTCGCGGTGGCGGCTCGCGAGGCGGGCATCTCGGGGTTCACCGCCTCGGTGCTGCCGCAGAACCGCCGGATGCTCCACGTGTTCACCCAGGCCGGGTTCGAGGCCCGCAGCCGCTTCGAGGAGGGGATCATCGAGGTCGAGCTGGCCATCGACCCCACACCCGAGGCGCTGGCGGCGATCGAGGAACGGGCCCGCAGCGCCGAGGCGCGCTCCGTGGGCCGGCTGCTGCGGCCGCGGTCGATCGCGGTCGTCGGCGCCTCCCGCGAGCCGGGCACGATCGGCAACGCCGTGTTCCACCACCTCGTCGGGCGCGGCTTCGAGGGCCCGGTGTATCCGGTGAACCCCGAGGCGCGGCACGTCGCGAGCGTGCGGGCGTGGAGCTCGGTGCTCGACGTGCCCGGCGAGCTGGACGTCGCGGTCATCTGCGTCCCGGCCGAGCAGGTCATGCGCGTGGCCGAGGAGTGCGCGGTGCAGGGCGTGCAAGGTCTGATCGTGATCTCGTCGGGGTTCGCGGATCGCGACGCGGCGGGGGAGGCGGCCGAGCGCGAGCTGGTCTCGTACGCCAGGCGTCACGGCATGCGGCTGATCGGGCCGAACTGCCTGGGCGTGATCAACACGGCGCCCGACGTCCGCATGCACGCTACGTTCGCCGACGTCGAACCGCTGCCCGGCCGGGTCGCGCTGTCGGCCCAGTCGGGCGTGATCGGGGCCGCCATCATCGAGCAGCTGCGCACGTGGGGGCTCGGCATCTCGACGTTCGTGGCCGTGGGCAACAAGGCCGACGTCTCAGGCAACGACCTGCTCGGCTACTGGCAGGACGACCCGGGCACCGACGTCGTGCTCATGTACCTCGAATCGTTCGGCAACCCCCGCAAGTTCAGCCGCACGGCTCGGGAGGTCTCCCGCCACAAGCCGATCGTCGCCGTGAAGGTGGGACGCGGCGTGGACGAGGGCTGGGAGCCGCCCGAGGGCTGGCCACGGGATGCCACGGTGGGCGCGCTGCTCGACCAGACGGGCGTCCTACGCGTCGACACGCTCACGCAGATGTTCCACACCGCGAGCGTGCTGGCCCACCAGCCGCTGCCGGCGGGCCGCCGGGTCGCGGTGCTGTCGAACTCCTGGGGCCCGGCATCGTTGGCCGCGGACGCCCTGCGAGCGGTCGGTCTCGACCTCGTGGAACCATCGGCGGCCACCCGCCTGGTGCTCGACGAGGTGCTGCCGGCCGGCTCCAGCGTCGGCAGTGCGGTCGACCTCTCGAACGAGGTCGATCCCGCCGTGTTCGGCCAGGCCCTCGAGGCCCTGCTGCGCGACGACCACGTCGACGCCGTGCTCGTGCTGTACGCGCCCGGCATCGTCTCGTCGCACGAGCAGGTGGCCGCGGCCATCAGCGCCGCGGTGGCCGCCGGCCCGGGCCGCACCGTGGTCGCCTGCCTGCTCGGCGAGCACGACCCCGAGCTGCTGCGCCGGGGGCCCGTCGTCGTGCCCGAGTTCCCGTTCCCCGAGGAGGCCGCGCTCGCGCTGGCCCGGGTCGCCAACTACGCGGCCTGGCGTCGCGAGCCGGTCGGTGCCGTCCCCGATCTCGACGACACCGACCTCGACGAGGCCTGCGCGCTCGTGGCGGCCTGGCTCACCGAGCGCGCCGACCAGGACGACCCCGGCTGCTGGCTCGATCCGCGGCGCGCCGCGACCCTGCTCGGCACCGCCGGCCTCTACACCGTCCACCAGCGGCTGGCCGACGACGCCGACGACGTCGTCGCGGCCGCGGCCGAGATCGGCTACCCGGTCGCGATCAAGGCCACCGGCCTGGAGCGCCTCTCGAAGACCGAGGCGGGCGGCGTCTCGCTCGACGTCCACGGCGACGACGAAGCCCGCCAGGCCTACGCCCGGATGACCGCGGCGCTCGGCGACGCGATGCGCCCGGCCATCGTGCAGGCCATGGTCCCCGAAGGCGTCGAGTGTCGCGTGGGCGTGCACCGCCACCCGATCCTCGGCGACGTGATGACCCTCGGGCCCGGCGGCGCCGGCGCCGAGCGGATGGGCGACGCCGCACTGCGCATCCTGCCCCTCACCGACCGCGACGCCGAGCGGCTCGTCGGCGGCTCCCGCATCGGACCGCTGGTCGACGAGGTCGGGCCCACGGCCCGGGCGGCCGTCGCTGAGCTGCTCCTGCGGCTGGGTGCGCTCGCCGACGCCGTCCCCGAGATCGCGCAGGTGCGCCTCAACCCCGTCCTCGTGACCGACCAGGGTGCCGCCATCACCGAGGTCCGCATCCGCTTGGAACCGTGGGAGCCCGACTCCCGCCCCGCCGTCCGCCGCCTCTGACGCCCCAGTTCGGTCGGGCGTGCGTACTGGGCCGAGGTGCGGCCGCTGGGACGACCGCAGGCCCGCCCAGTTGGGTTGGGTTGCGGTAGTGGGTGGAGGTGCGGTCGTTGGGACGACCGCAGGCCCGCCCAGTTGGGTCGGGTTGCGGTAGTGGGCGGAGGTGCGGCCGCTGGGACGACCGCAGGCCCGCCCAGTTGGGTCGGGTTGCCGTCGGGGGCTTGGTGCCGGACCTAGGGTCGGGCCCATGCGAGCTGTCGTGCTGGAAGACCACGGTGATCCCGACGTCCTCGTGCTCCGCGAGGTGCCCGAACCGGTGCCCGGGCCCGAGGACGTGGTCGTCGAGATCGTCGCCACCGCGCTCAACCGCGCCGATCTGCTGCAGCGCATGGGCTTCTATCCCGAGCCCGGACCGCCCCGAGAGCACGAGATCCCCGGGATGGAGCTGGCCGGGCGGGTGGTGGCGCTCGGCGACCGGGCGTCGGCTTGGCGGTTGGGCGACGAGGTGATGGGCATCGTCTCGGGCGGCTCGTACGCCGAGCGCATCGCCGTGCACGAGCGCCTGCTGTTGCCGGTGCCGGCGTCGATCTCGGTGGCCGACGCCGCCGCCATCCCCGAGGTGTGGATCACCGCCCACGACGCGCTCGTCGTCCAGGGTGGCCTCACGGCCGGCCGGGCCGCGCTCGTGCACGCCGGCGCGTCCGGGGTCGGCACCGCTGCGGTGCAGATCTGCGCGGTGCTGGGGGCGCGGGTCGTCACCACCGCCTCTCGGGCCAAGGTCGACGCGGTACGCGCTCTCGGCGCCGACGTCGTGGTCGACTACACGAGCGACGACTTCGTGGCGGCCGCCCTGGAGCTGACGAACGGGTCGGGGGTCGACGTGGTCCTCGACGTCATCGGCGGCGACTACCTGCCCCGCAACCTGCAGGCGCTGCGCACCGGAGGTCGGATCATCCAGGTGGGCGTGATGGCCGGCGGCACGACCGAGCTGAACCTCGGGGCCCTCCTCCCCAAGCGCGCCTCGATCATCGGCACCGTGCTGCGCGGGCGGCCCGTCGAGGAGAAGATCGCCGCCACGCAGCGGTTCGGGCGTGAGCTGCTCCCGCTGTTCGACGCCGGACGCCTGCGCCCGGTGATCGACTGCCGCTTCTCGCTGGACGCCATCGCCGACGCCCATCGCCACATGGCCTCCAACGCCAACGTCGGCAAGATCGTGATCGACGTCGCGCCCTGAGACGTCCGGCGGGAGCGCCGCTCAGAACGTGGAGGGGAACGCGGCCGCCGCACCGAGCTCGGCTGGCCGATCTGGGTCGTGGAAGCGCCGCGCCAGCACCAGCGCGGCCAGGACGCCGAAGGCCATGCCGGCCGCGTGCGCCTGCCACGCCACGTGGCTTGCTGCCGGGGTGAAGAACTGGGTGACGAAGAACAGGCCGAGCACGACGAACGCGGGCACGTAGACGACCTGGAACGCCGCCGTGAGCACCCCCACGAGGATGCGGCCACGCGGTCGGAAGACCAGATACGCGCCCATCACCGCGGCGATCGCGCCCGACGCACCGATGGAGGGGTCGACGCCGTGCCGGTTGGCGAGCACGTAGCCGAGGGTAGCGACCACGCCGCCGATCACGTAGAACGCGAGGAAGGGCAACGGCCCGAGTCGGTCTTCGACGTTGTTGCCGAACACCCAGAGGAACAGCATGTTGCCGACCAGGTGCAGGACGCCTCCGTGCAAGAACATGCTGGTGAGCAAGGTCACCCACACGGCCTTCGACGTCGACAGCAAAGCGCCGGGCGGCTGGCCGTGGCACTGGCCCGGCCGGCTGGCCAGCGCGTGGCCGCTGAGGATCTCGCAGGGCACGGCGCCCCAGCGGAAGGAGTAGCGGTCGACGGCGACCTGCTTGTCGTTGGCCGTCACCACGAAGTCGGCATGCGACGTCACCGCGCTGCCCGGTGACTGGGTCTGCCGCGGTGGGCTCTGGAACCCCGGCGGTTGGAGGAACAGGAACACGACGACGTTGGCCAGGATCAAGGCCGCAGTGATCCACGGCGTGCGCTTGGTGGGAGCGTCGTCGCGCAGCGGGATGGCCATGTCAGACCGCCTTGCCGAGCCGGAGCGACATCGCTCGCTGCCGCTGCTCGGCGGGATCGACGCGGGGATCGGCCACGACGACGGTGCCAGCGGCCAGGTCGTGCAGGGCGCGACCGCTGCCGCTCGACTTCATTCGCACGAGCGAGATGGCCAGCAGCGGCCAGAGCACGGGGACGTACAGCGTCAGGCCGAGGACCAGCGCCCGCACCAGCGAGCGCCCCGGCGTCGGTGGCTCACCGGTGCGGATCGACCGCACCACCAGCCCGGCTTGGCGATGCCCGGCCGTGGCCCCGAACCGGCTGATGCGCCACGTCTCGTCGACGACGAAGACGGGCAGCCACAGCAGGGTGCCGACGACCGCCACGCCGAGCGCGCTCATGGGCAGCAGCGTCAGCAGCATGAGCACGGTCATGGCCCCGACGAGGAGCGGCGCGTCACCGAGCCGCCGCAGGCGCGCCCGCCGCCGGTCTTCGAGGCTCGCCACCGGACCTAGGGGACTGGGCCGAGGCTGGTCCTCGGCGTCCGCGTAGGCGGCAAGGCTCGCGGTGGTGATGGGTTGCGGGGCGTCGCGGCGCACCACGAACGTGCGCGCCGCCCGGTCGGCCACGCCCCGCCGCAGCGGCGAGAGCGTGGTGGACAGGACCAGACCGGCCCAACCGAAGACCGGCGTGACCGCGAGCGCGGCGACGACCGACGAGCGCCGGAACGCGGCCACCAGCCGCGGTGGCCCGACACGGTCGAGCTCGACCACTCGCAGCCGCAGGGCGAG
Source organism: Acidimicrobiales bacterium (assembly GCA_025463985.1). GTDB lineage: Bacteria > Actinomycetota > Acidimicrobiia > Acidimicrobiales > Iamiaceae > JAODBM01. The sequence continues at coordinate 169 of JAODBM010000111.1, read as the reverse complement.
CTTGCCGGGGGTGGCCCCGAGGGTCGAGAGGAAGATCGTGTCGTAGGCGATCAGGGCGATCGCGATGAGGAAGATCCTGGCCCACGGCCGACCGGCCGGACCGACCAGCAGCACGATGCCGACCAGCGCCGCCGCGAACACAGTGTCGATGAGGCGCGCCGCGAAACGG
>JAODBM010000098.1 GCA_025463985.1 Acidimicrobiales bacterium | reverse complement strand
GACCAGGCGCGCACGCCGAACCGGTGGCCTGGGTCGACCACCACGCCCGGGTCTGCTGCGAGGTGGGCCCGCAGCCGCTCGATCGCGGCGCGGCCGGCGTCGTCCCGCAGGTCGACGGGCTCGTCCTGACCGGCCAGCACGATCGTCGAGCCGTATTCCGCGACCGCTCCCGGCAGCCCCCACGCCGCCACCCGGGCCGCGACCTCCGCCGCGCCGCGCCCGGTGCACGGCACCACGCGATGGCCGTGAGCGATCAGCGCTCGGAGGGCGGTGGCGCCAGCCGTGCCCGGCGTCGATCCGCCGAGCACGCCGGTCTCGAGCACCCCGTCGACGTCGAGCGCCACCCACCCGCCCGACGCCCCGGGCGCCACCGAGACGTCGAGCGCGACCTCGCCGACGAGCTCGGCCAGCACGCGGCTGACCTCGGGCCCCCAGCTCACGGCGTCGAGCCGGCCGGCCCGCCGCTGGTCCCACGCGTGGACCAGGCGGAGGAGCGCCCAGCGCGCGGCCTCCACCCGCTGGCCGGTCGCCGCCTCGTAGGTGGCCCGGGCGCGGGCAAGCGCGCCGCCATCGACTCCGGGGCTGCTCGACGCGGCCACGTCGTACGCCGCGTCGTTGCACGCCAGGTCGTGGTTGCTGAACGCGCCCTCGGCGACGTCCAGCTTGCGACCACCTTCCGACGTGCGCAGCCAGGTGCGGTGCCACGTGCGGCCGTCGATGATCGACGGGGAGTCGGTGCGCAGAAGCGCGCGCACGACAGGGCTCACCATCGTCAGGCGGAGCAGGGGATCGAGGCGGCCCGTCGAGCGACCGACCAGCTCGGCGGCGACCTCCCAGACCGCTTGCCGGCCTCGCAAGGTCGCGGCCCGATCGAGCGGCACCGGCAGGGCCTGGCCGCGGGCCGCGGCATAGGCGCCGGCGGCCTCGGGCCTCGGCGGTCCCGGCCGCACGTCCCCCTCGTCGCCGGTCACGACCTGGAACAGCACGCCGTCGTCGAACCCGAGCACGGTCGCCGCCGCCGACCCCAGCCGCTCGGCGACCGCGACGGCATGGCGGCCGAAGAAGCCGATGCCGACGGCCTGGGCCACCACGAGCGCGGCGCGATCGTGACCGCTGTCCTCGTCGTGGAGGGTCGCGGCCAGCCACACGCGGCGATGGTCGCGGCCATCACGGTCGAGCGCTCCCGGGTCGAGCACGGACACGTCCGCGAGCTTCTGGTGCAGGGGCAGGAGGCGGGCGACCTCGGCCTGCACCGCGTCGGGCGTGAGCCGGCGGGGGAGGTGCCACTGCGTGGGGACCAGCACGTGGCGGGGGAAGCGGTCGAGCGCGGTCGGCAGCGAGCCGTCGGGTGCATCGCTCGCGAGGAGGAGCACGACGCGGGCCGGCGCCAGACCAGCGCGGCAGAGCTCGTCGGCCGCGCGGGCGATGGCCTCGCCGCTGACCGGTGGGTCGTCGACCACGAGGGCGGTGCCCCCGCCGAGCGCGCCGACCGCGGCTCGCTGGTGGGCGTCGAGCCGCTCGCCGGGACGCACGGTGATGAGGTCGACCGAGCGCGCGCCCAGCCGCTGCGCCGCCGCCGCCGCGAGCGGCCCGAGGTAGGACCCGGACGTGCGGACCCCGACGACCAGGATCGGCCGGTCGAGCGTTGCGTCCGCCGCGAACGAGCGCACGAGCTCGACGACGTCCGCGGGGTGCTGGTCGAAGCTCCGGAAGCAGGCGGGCAGCCGCAGGACCCGGTCGTCGGCCCCATCGAGCGCACGTGACGGCGCGGCGAGGGCCGCCGCCCGGCGGGCCAGGCTGCGGGCGACCGGTGGGGCGGGGGGCTCGCCCGCCTCCTCGCTCAGGTAGGCGTGGGCCAGATCGACCGACAGCGCGAGCACGCGCTGGCGGTCGGCCACGAGCTGCCGCGTCGGCCGCCGCGCCCGGTGGAGCGCTCGAGCCGCGGTGGCGGCCCCACCGAGGACCGGCCCCGCGAGGCGGGCGCGGCCGACGGGCAGGTGCTCCGCGGCCCGGTCCAACGTGCTGCGCGACCGGTGGACGAGGTCCTCCACGACCTGGCCGGCGGCGCACGTCAACAGCAGCGCGTCCAGCCAATGCTCGCCGGCCGCCTCCTCGGCGGCTCGGGCCCGCAGGTCACGCAGCGGCAGCAAGAGGTCGACTGGTGCCAAAAGCTCACTCACCGTGGTGTCTGCCTTGACTTGTGCACTATGCGTGACAATACTCCTCGGCACGGGTCAGGGCCTGTTCGGGTGGTTGAGGCCGTTCGGGCGCCTCGTGAACCCCCGCCCGAGCAAGGAGAGCGATCCGGGTGCAGAAGGCGCTGCAGACCGTGGGACCGGGGGCGCGCGGCGCCCGCGACCAGGTCTCGGGCTCGTCCGCCCTCGTCGTGCCGGCCCTCGGGGTCGCGGCCTTGCGCGCCTCGCTCGACTGGCTCCGCCAGCGCCACCACGGGTCTATCGCCCGCGAGAGCGTGGATCCCGCGGCGTTGGAGCGCTGGGTCGGGCATCCGCTCGACGTGCTGGGCCGCGCGCTGCCCGGGGCAGAGGCGGCGTCGGCGATCGCCGCCCTCCGCCGGCGCCTCACCAGCGAGCTGCGCGACCGCACGGTTGCGGTCGCCGACCTCCACGGCAGCGTGCCGCCAGAGCGGTGGTCGTTCAACACCGACGGCACGGAGGTCGTCGCGGTCGAGCACGCGCTGCCGGTCGGGCGGGGCCTGCCGGAGGTCGACCTCATCCTGGTGGTGCTCGCTCGGCGCCGCCTGCTCGCGGTGGGTGGCGGTCGCGAACGCGGCGCCGATCCCATGCTCGACCTGCTCTCGGACGGGTGGTCGGCCGACGAGCGGGCCGCGGTCGGCTCGTCGTGGTCGATCAACGACGACGTCCGGCCCACGACGCTCGTGCTCCTGGCTTGGCTCCACTGGGTCGTCGAGCAGCTCATCGAGGAGGTCGGCGCCCGGTCCCGCCGGCCGGTGACGAGCGAGGCGCAGCGTGTGCTCGCCCGCATCGCCGAGGAGGAGAAGGCAGGAGCGATCGCGCCGGCTCCCGCCCCGGCCCGACCGAGCC
>JAODBM010000088.1 GCA_025463985.1 Acidimicrobiales bacterium | reverse complement strand
ACAGCCCCCGACCCTCGGTCCGCCGCCCCTGCTGCCGCCCGCCGGCGCGGCCCCCGGGGGGCCGCCACCGCCGCGCAAGGCCGGGCCGAACCCCGTGCTGTGGATCGGTGCGGCCGTCGTCCTCGTGCTCGTGATGGTCGGAACGGCGCTCCTCATCAAGAACCATCGGGGCAGCTCGACCGGCACGCCGATCGAGGCGTTGCCATCCTCCTCCACCACCTTGCCGCGCACGGTCGCTTCCGGCGGCTCGCGGGCCACGAGCGGGTCGACGACGCCGGTCACCGCGGCGATGTCCGGGCCGAAGCGGGCGATGTTTGCCTGGGTCACCGATCGCGGGTACCAGCTCGACAACGAGCTGACCGCGTCCTTTGACAAGTTCCTGTCCACGGACCTCGCGACGGTCAAGGCCGGGTGCGAAGCGATCTCCCGAGCCGTCACCGATGCCCGCGCCTACCGCCCGATCCCGGACCCCGTCGGCAATGGCGCCTGGAGTGCGGCGCTCGACCTCTTCGCTCAGGCCGTGCCGCACTGCCGCGCCGCCTCGGCGCGCGACTCCCAGCTGCTCGCCGCGATCACGACGGTGGAGAAGGGCACTGAGAAGTACCGGGCCGCGTGGTCGGTGATCGGCGCAACGTTGAAGGGCGCCTGAGCGACCACGCGGCGTGCGCCCGGAGCGCGAGGGCATGGGACGGGCGGCGAACGGGCAGGGCAAACATCCCGTTTGCGAGCGATGCCTGCTAACTTCTGCAAGCAGTCCGTTCCCCCCGAGGAGCACTCCCCATGTTCGACGGCCAGTTTCGGGCCAACGCCGAGCAAAAGCTGCGCCCCGTCGGCCAGCAGCTTCAGCGCACCGGCATCTCCGCCAACCACCTGACCCTGCTCGGCATCGTCATGGCCATGGGCGCGGCGGTGGCCATCGGAGCCGGCGCGCTGCGCGCCGGCCTCGTGCTGCTGATCCTCGCCGCGCTGCCCGACCTGCTCGACGGCGCGGTGGCCAAGGCGTCTGGCACCGCCTCGCCGCGGGGTGCGTTCTTCGACTCGGTGTCCGACCGCGTCACCGACGCGCTGCTGCTCGGTGGCGTCGCCTGGTACCTCGCCACCACCCCGGGCGGGCGCATCGCCGTGCTGCCCATGGCCGTGCTCGCGGCCTCGATGCTCATCTCCTACGAGCGGGCCAAGGCCGAAGCGCTCGGCTACGACGCCAAGGGCGGGCTGATGGAGCGGGCCGAGCGGTTGATCGCCCTCGGCATCGGCCTCCTCTTCCACCAGGTCCTCATCGCCGTGCTGTGGGTGATGCTCGTGCTCACGCTCGTCACCGCGGCCCAGCGCTTCGCCAAGGTCTGGAGCCAGGCGAGCGACACCGTGCCCGCCGGCCCGTTGCGCCAGCGCCATGCCGAACGGGCCCGCAACCGGGCGAAGGACCGTCGGGTCGCCCGCTCGACGACGCGCGAATGGCGCCGCCGCAGCCGGCTGCGCCCGCCCCGACCCTGATCACACCCGTGCTCATCGACCCGGCGTACGCCGGCTACCGCGCCGGCTCCCTCGCGGCCCGCATCCTGCCCGGCGGCACCGTGCTGCCCATCGCCGACGCGCTCGGACGCGCCGCGGCCGCGGCGATGCGGCCCCGGCGGGCCATGGTCGAGCGCCACCAGCGGCGCGTGCGTCCCGACCTCACCGGGCGGGCGCTCGACGACGCGGTGAACGGCGCGTTCGGGTCCTACGCCCGGTACTGGATCGAGTCGTTCCGGCTGCCCGGCACGAGCGCGGCCGACATCGACGCCGGGTTCGCCGTCGAGGGGTTCGACCACATCGAGGCCGCGCTGGCCGCGGGCAACGGCGTGATCCTGGCCCTCCCGCACCTCGGCGGCTGGGAGTGGGCGGCCTTCTGGCTCACGTCGGTCAAGCACCTGTCGGTCACGGCCGTCGTCGAGCCGGTCGAGCCACCCGAGCTGGCGGAGTGGTTCCTCGACCTGCGCCGCTCGCTCGGCATGGAGCTCATCACGCTCGGCCCGTCGGCGGGCGGCGCCGTGGCCCGCGCCCTGAAGGCCAACCGCATCGTCTGCCTGCTGAGCGATCGCGACATCGGCGGCGGCGGCATCGAGCTCGACTTCTTCGGTGAGCGCACCACGCTGCCCGCCGGCCCGGCCACGCTCTCGCTGCGCAGCGGCGCGCCGATCCTCCCCGTGGCCGTGTACTTCCGCAAGGGCGGCGGCCACGCGGCGGTCGTGCGTCCGCCCCTGCCGACCGAGCGCGAGGGACGCCTGCGCCACGACGTCGAGCGCGTCACCCTGCGGCTGGCGGCCGAGCTCGAGGGGCTGATCCGCGCCGCGCCGGAGCAGTGGCACCTGATGCAGCCGAACTGGCCGAGCGACCAGCCGGACGGCTGAGGCCTCCCGTCCACCATGCGCGTCGGCATCGTCTCGCCCTACAGCCTCACCGTCCCCGGCGGTGTCCAGGAGCAGGTGCTCGGGCTGGCCCGCGCCATGCGGGGCCTCGGCCATGTCGCCCGCGTGCTCGGCCCCTGCGACGGGCCGCCACCCGACGGCTGGGTGACCCCGCTCGGGAACTCGATCCCCATGTCAGCCAACGGGTCGGTGGCGCCCATCGCACCTGACCTCCCGGCGCAGCTCCGGCTGATCCGGGCCGTGCGGGACGAGGAGTTCGACGTGCTCCACCTGCACGAGCCGATGGTCCCGGGCGCCACCATGACCGCCGCGCTCATCAAGCCGGTGCCGCTGGTCGGGACGTTCCACGCCGCGGACAACAACGCGTCCTACAAGTTCTTCACGCCGCCGCTGCGCTGGGTCGCCAGCCGGCTCGACCTGCGCTGCGCGGTGTCCGACGATGCCCGGGACCTGGCGCAGCGCAACGTCGGCGGGGAGTACGAGGTGCTGTTCAACGGCATCGAGGTCGAGCGCTTCGCCGGCGCCATCCCGTGGCCGAGGGTCGCACCGACCGTGATGTTCCTCGGCCGCCACGAGCCCCGCAAGGGCCTCGACGTGCTGTTGGCCGCGCTGCCATCGTTGCCGGCGGACGTGCGGGTGTGGGTGTGCGGCGAAGGTCCCGACACCGCACGGCTGAAGCAGCGCTATGCCGGCGACCCGCGGCTCGAGTGGCTCGGCCGGCTGAGCGACGACGAGAAGCGCCGCCGGCTGCGCGCCGCCGACGTGTTCTGCGCGCCGTCGTTGCGCGGCGAGTCGTTCGGCGTCGTGCTGCTCGAAGCGATGGCGGCCGGTGCCGCCATCGTGGCCGGCGACCTGCCCGGCTACCGGCGCGTCGCTCGGCCGGGGGCTGACGGGCTGCTGGTCGCGCCGGGCGACGCGGGCGCCCTGGGCGAGGCGCTGTGCCAGGTGCTCGTCGATCCGGCCCTGCGGGGCCGCCTCGTCGCCTCCGGTCGCGAGCGCGCCGCCGGCTTCTCCATGGACCGGCTGGCGACCCGCTACCTCGAGCTGTACGAGCGGGTGTGCGCCCCGGCGCCGCGGCCGCACGGCTGGTCGCGGCGCGGCACGCCCACCGCGGGGTACCGGGCGTCGCCCCGTCGGCGCTCGGGTCACGGGCTCTCGACGTAGAGTGGCAGGGCTCGCGTCGACCCGCTCGGCGCCGGCACCGGCACCCAGCCCGTTGGAGCAGCCTTGATCGCCATCATCGTCGTCGTCGTGATCGTGGTCCTGCTCGTCGTGATCCTGATGGCCAGCTACAACGGCCTGGTCCGGCTGCGGAACAAGATCGAGAACGCGTGGGCGCAGATCGACGTGCAGCTCAAGCGGCGCTTCGACCTCATCCCGAACCTCGTCGAGACGGTCAAGGGCTACGCCGCCCACGAGAAGGAGACCCTCGACGCGGTGATCACCGCCCGCAACGTGGGCATGGGTGCGCAGGGCCCGGCGCAGCAGGCGCAGGCCGACAACGTGCTCACCGGTGCCTTGCGGTCGCTGTTCGCCTTGTCCGAGTCCTATCCGGACCTCAAGGCCAACCAGAGCTTCCTCGCCCTACAGGAGGAGCTGACCTCGACCGAAGACCGCATCGCCTACGCGCGGCAGTTCTACAACGACACCGTGAACCGCTACAACACCAAGATCCAGACGGTGCCGACCTCGATCTTGGCCGGCATGTTCCACTTCACCGAGCGCGAGTACTTCGAGGCCGAGGGCGAGGCCAAGGGTCCGGTCAAGGTGCAGTTCTGATCGGTCCCTGACCCGCGGCGCCAACGCCGCCTCCCCGCTCTCGCCCACCCACCCGCCGAGGTCTCCCAGTCCCTTGTACGACCAGGTCGCTCAGAACAAGCGTCGGTCCGCCGCGCTCATCGCCGTCTTCGTCCTGCTCGTGGCCGCGGTGATCAGCGCCATGCTCTACCTGGTCAACCTCGGGATCATCGGGGTGATCGTGGCGGTCGTGATCGCCGGCGGATCGGCCTTCGTCTCGTACTGGAAGTCCGACGCGGTGGCGCTGCGCATGAGCCGCGCCGTGCCCGCCGATCCGACCGAGTACGCCCGGCTCCACAACCTCGTCGAGGGGCTGTGCATCGCCAGCGGGCTCCCCAAGCCGCGCATCTACATCGTGGAGGACGAGGCCCCCAACGCGTTCGCCACCGGCCGCAACCCGCAGCACGCGGCGATCGCCGTCACCACGGGCCTGCTCGCCAAGATGAACCGCGTCGAGCTCGAGGGCGTGCTCGCCCACGAGCTGAGCCACGTCAAGAACGACGACATCCTCGTCTCGACCCTCGCGGTCACCATGGTCGGCCTGCTGGCCATCATCTCCGACGTGTTCATCCGGATGATGTGGTTCAACGGCGGCCGGCGCGGGCGCAACGACCGTGACGGCGGCGGCAGCTTCCCCTTCCTCGCCGTGATCGGCTTCGCCCTCCTGCTGGTGGCGCCGCTGCTCGGCAAGCTGCTGCAGTTGGCCGTGAGCCGCCGGCGCGAGTCGCTCGCCGACGTGTCCGCCATCGAGATGACCCGCTACCCGCCGGGCCTGATCTCCGCGCTCGAGAAGCTCCGTGACGACACCACGGTCGTGTCGGCCAGCTCGCGGGCCACGTCCCACCTCTGGATCGAAGCGCCGGTGGCGCGCGTCGAGGAAGAGGGCCGGTTGTCGAAGTGGAACCGCATGTTCGACACCCACCCGCCGATCGAGGAACGGATCGCGGCGCTCCAAGAGCTCTGAGGGGTCGTCGTCGGGGGCTGAGGATCCACCGACGCGCACCCGCTCAGGGTCATGCTGACGGGGTGCTCGGCGCCCCTCCACCCGCACCCCTCGCACGGACCACTTCCGGAGGCCCACGTTGAACCGCTTGGCGTCCCTGACCCGACAACAGCAGATCGTCGCGGCCGTCGCCGCGGTGTTCGCCCTCGTTCTGGGGGCGGTCGTGGCCGCCGCCGCCAGCGGGGGCGGCCACCACGCCGCCGCGGCCAAGCCGATCCCCGTGACCCGGCCGACCACGACGGCCCGTCCCACCACGACCGTCCGCCCGACCACCACGACGACGCGGGCACCCAAGCCCGCCCTCGTGGCCCCCCTGACCGGCCTCCCGCCGTCCAACCCCCTCGCCCTCCTGCGGCCGGCGCTGGCCGTGAAGATCGACAACCTCGACGCGCCGTCCGAGAGTGCGGTCCCGCAGCGCGGGCTCAACCGGGCCGACGTCGTGTTCGAGGAGATCGTCGAGGGCGACATCACCCGGCTCGTCGCGGTCTTCCACTCGCAGTGGCAGGACACGGTCGGTCCCGTCCGCTCCGCCCGCACGACCGACGTCCACATGCTCCCGCAGCTGCAGCGGCCGCTGATCGCCTGGTCCGGCGGCAACGCCGGGGTCAGCGCCGCGGTGCGCAACTCGCCGCTGCGCGACGTCGGCGCCGACGCCGTCCCCGGCGGCTACTTCCGCGACGGCTCTCGCCGCGCGCCGCACAACCTGTACGCCCGCCCCGACGTGCTGTGGGGGGCCGCGCCGGCCGGCGCCGGCACTCCGGTGCCGCTGTTCACCTACCTGGCGAAGGGCGAGGTGCCGAAGGGCCTGCCGGCCGCCGGCGTCGACCTCGTGTGGGGCAGCGGCAGCGCCTCGACCCCGGCCGGCTGGCGTTGGGACCCGGGCTCGCACCAGTACCTGCGCACCCAGCGAGGGCGGCCGCACATCGACGCCACCGACGGCCAGCAGGTCTCGGCCACCAACGTGGTCGTGCTGAACATGGCCTACGGCGAGGACGGCAACCGGTCGCCCGAGGCGCTCACGGTCGGCTCCGGCGATGCGTACGTGCTCACCCAGGGCAAGGTCATCGCCTGTCGCTGGTGGCGACCCGACGAGAACGGCCCGACCCGGCTGGTCGGTGCCGACGGCGCCCCGGTCAAGCTGACCCCCGGCCGCACCTGGGAAGAGCTGCCGAAGCCCGGCGGCGCCACCATCATCACCTAGCGCCCACCTCCGGCCTATCGGCTTCGGAGGAGCCTGAAGGCGCCCCTAGACTGGACGCCATGTCCGACACGCCCGCCGGTTCGCGCCCGTCCACCACCGAGACCGGAACCATCGCGGTCAAGCGGGGGCTGGCCGAGATGTTGAAGGGCGGCGTGATCATGGACGTGGTCGACGCCGAGCAGGCCAAGATCGCCGAAGACGCCGGTGCGGTGGCCGTCATGGCCCTCGAGCGGGTCCCGGCCGACATCCGGCGCGACGGCGGGGTGGCCCGCATGTCCGACCCGGAGATGATCGAGGGCATCAAGGCCGCCGTCACGATCCCGGTCATGGCCAAGGCCCGCATCGGCCACTTCGTGGAGGCGCAGATCCTCGAGGCCCTCGGGGTCGACTACGTCGACGAGTCCGAGGTGCTCACGCCGGCCGACGAGGCGCACCACATCGACAAGTGGGCGTTCACGGTGCCGTTCGTCTGCGGCGCCACCAACCTCGGCGAGGCCCTGCGGCGCATCAGCGAGGGCGCCTGCATGATCCGCTCGAAGGGCGAGGCCGGCACCGGCAACGTGGTCGAAGCCGTCCGCCACCTGCGGTCGATCACCGGCGACATCCGCAAGATCACCCAGGCCGACCCCGCCGAGCTGTTCCACTGGGCCAAACAGCTCCAAGCGCCGCTGCCGCTCGTGCAGGAGATCCACGGCACCGGCAAGCTGCCCGTGCCGCTGTTCTGCGCCGGCGGCCTGGCCATTCCGGCCGACGCCGCGCTCGCCATGCAGCTCGGGGCCGAGGCCGTCTTCGTCGGATCCGGCATCTTCAAGAGCGACGAGCCGGCTCGCCGGGCCAAGGCCATCGTCGAGGCCACCACCCACTTCAGCGATCCCGCGATCCTGGCCAAGGTCAGCCGCGGCCTCGGTGCGGCCATGCCCGGCCTCGAGATCAGCACGCTCGAGCAGACCTACGCCGATCGCGGCTGGTAAAGACGGTCGTCCATGCCTTCGTCGTCGAGCCGTTCCGGGAGCCCAGTCCCGGAACCTCCCGGAGCGCGGGGTGCCGGTGAAGGTCGGCCTGCTCGCGCTGCAAGGAGCCGTCGGGCGCCACGCTGAGGCGCTCGCCGCGTGCGGCGCCGCGCCCGTCGAGGTGCGCACCGCCGATCAGCTCGCGGCCGTCGACGCCCTCGTGCTGCCCGGCGGCGAGTCGACCACGATCTCGATGCTGCTCGAGTCGTCGGGCCTGGCCGAGACGTTGGCGGCGCGCCTCGCCGACGGCATGCCCGCCTTCGGCACCTGCGCCGGCATGATCCTGCTCGCCGGCACCGTGCTCGACGGGCGGCCGGACCAGCGCTCGTTCGACGCGATCGACGTGACCGTGCAGCGCAACGCCTTCGGCCGACAGGTCGACTCCTTCGAGGCCGACCTCGACGTCGCCGGCCTCGACGACGAGCCGTTCCACGCCGTGTTCATCCGGGCGCCGGTCGTGACCGCGGTCGGCGACGGGGTCGCCGTGCTGGCCCGCATCGACGGCCGGCCCGTGCTGTGCCGCCAGGGTGTCGTGTTCGTGTCAGCATTCCACCCCGAGCTCACCCCCGACCTCCGCCTCCACCGCCTGTTCCTCGACACCGCGTTCGGCAACGCCAAGGAGAACTGATGTCCGGCCATTCCAAGTGGGCCACGATCAAGCACAAGAAGGGGGCGGCCGATCAGGCGCGCGGCAAGCTGTTCGCCAAGCTGATCCGCCAGGTCGAGGTGTCGGCGCGAGCGGGCGGCGGCGACCCGGACATGAACCCGACGTTGCGCACGATGTTCCAGAAGGCGCGGGACGCGTCGGTGCCCCTCGACACCATCGAGCGGGCCATCAAGCGGGGCACGGGCGATCTCGAGGGCGTCATCTACGAGGAGATCACCTACGAGGCCTACGCGCCCGGTGGGGTCGCGCTGCTGATCGAGGTGCTCACCGACAACCGCAACCGCACCGGCGCCGAGGTGCGCAGCCTCGTCACCAAGCGGGGCGGGACGATGGCCGACCCCGGCGCGGTGGGCTGGCAGTTCGAGCGCAAGGGCACCGTGGTCGTCGACCGCAAGGCCGATGAGGAGGAGCTGATGCTCGCGGCGGCCGACGCCGGGGCCGACGACATCGCCGACGAGGGCGACGCCTGGCGGGTGACCACCGGCCCGACCGACCTCCACGCCGTGCGCACGGCCATCGAGGAGGCGGGCATGACCGTCGAGTCGAGCGACCTCACGATGGTGGCCCAGAACCTCGTGCCGCTCGAGGACAAGGGCACCGCCAAGCGCGTGCTCGACCTCGTCGACGCGCTCGACGATCACGACGACGTGCAGGCCGTCCACGGCAACTTCGACATCCCCGACGACGTGCTCGAGCAGATGGACGTCTGAGCGGGGCCCGGGCGCGGCACGGCGCCGATCCCGATCGCATGCCGACCAGGACCGACGCCGGGGGCGCTCTCGGGTGCGGGTCGGGTCAGCGGTGGATGCGGCCCTCGTACGGCGGCACCCGGTCGAGCGCGCGGACGCCGTGGCGGGTCAGCCGGTACCGGACCGTGGCGTGGCCGCCGGTCGGGTGCGCCATCACGTCGGTGTTCCGCCACAGCGTGTAGGTGACGGCCACGGTGGAGCGGTCGACGGCGCGCACCGACGACAGGATCGACTCGCGCGGGCCGTCGTTGCCGATGTAGCGGCCGTCGAGGAAGAACGCGACCCGCCGGAGGCGACCGGTCGCGGCGCCGCGGGGGATCGAGTCGAGCGCCTCGAGGCGGCCGCTCCGGGTGAAGTTGGCGCTCTCGGTCGGGAGCCGATCGTGGCGTCGCGCCCAGGCGGCGGCGCGGCGGTAGTCCTGGCCGGGATGGCGTGACCTGGCCGTCGAGCTGTCACCGGCCGAGGCCGGCGGGGCCGTCACACCCGGAGCGGCGGTCTGCGCGCCAGCCGGCGCCGACAGGGCGAGCGGCGCGACCAGCGATGTGACGGCGAGGCCGACCGAGGCGAGGACGCGGGAACGGGGGGAGAGAGCTGGCACGAGGGTCCCTTTCGATAGGTGCGCCGCGAGTTGTTCGCGGCAGGGAGAGTGATCCCCACCGCAGGGCGGCCACCCGCAGTCGAACGGGTGACGGTCGCATGACGCTTCAACCATCCCGGGCGGCGGCGCGCACCTGTCGGTCCTTCTCCATCCGCCTGAGCCCCGGCGCCGTACATTGATGCGACAACGATCTGCGAGAGGACGCATCCCATGGCAGTCGGACCGGGCGATCGGGCGCCGGACTTCACCCTTCCCGGAGTGCAAGACGGCGTCCGCCGTGACTTTTCGCTCGGGGACTATGCCGGGCGCACCCTCGTCCTCGTCTTCTATCCCGGCGACAACACTGCCGTCTGCACCAAGCAGCTGTGCAGCTACAACGCCGACCTCAGCGAGTTCGACGGCCTCGGTGCGCAGCTGCTCGGCATCAGCCCCCAGTCGGTCGAGAGCCACGAGGCGTTCGCCGCCAAGCAGGGCTTCGCGTTCCCGCTCCTGGCCGACACGGACAAGGCGCTCGGCGAGGCCTACGGCATCGTCGGCCTCGGCGGATCGCTCTACAAGCGGTCCATCTTCGTGATCGACGGGTCCGGCACGATCTCCTACGCGCACCGCGCCCTCGTGGGCCTGACCTTCCGCAAGACGCCCGAGCTCGTCGCCGCGATCAAGGCGTCACAGGCTGCCTGAGCCCGCGGTTCGGGCCGCCGCTGACCGCGCCGTAGGGTCGGAGTGGACCGATCAAGGAGACCGCATGGCCGTCACCGCCGGGGACCCGGCTCCCGCGTTCACGCTGCCCGGAGTGCTCGGGCACGAGCGGCGCGACTACTCGCTGGCCGAGCTGGCCGGCAAGGTCGTGGTGCTGGCCTTCTATCCCGGCGACGACACGCCGGTCTGCACGCGCCAGCTGCGGTCGTACAACGACGACATCGACGAGTTCATCGCGCTCGACGCCGTCCTGCTCGCCGTGAGCCCGCAGGATCTCGACAGCCACGAGGCGTTCTCGCAGAACCAGGGTGGCTTCGCGTTCCCCCTGCTGGTCGACGAGCACAAAGCCGTCGCGGACGCGTACGGCGTGCTCGGACCGATGGGCTACTACCGGCGGTCGGTGTTCGTGATCGACGGCAGCGGCCGACTGACCTACGTGCACCGCGGGTTCGCCGGGTCCACGTTCCGCCGCACGCCCGAGCTGGTCGAGGCCGTGCGGGCGGCACGCGCCGCCGCGGGGTGAGCGAGCGTCAGATGCCGTCGGCCACGCCGAGCAGGCGCGCCCGGCTGACGGCCCGCATGCCGCGGGACAGGGCGAAGCCGGCCACCATCCAGGCCACGATCCCGATCCACAGGCCGGCCTTGTCGGCACCGAACAGCGCGCCGGTGGACTGGCTGTAGGCGATGCCGATCATCGGCAGGGTCACCAGGCCGGCGGCCTGCTGCGCGGCCGCCGTGCTCTTGACCCGGGCCGAGAGGCGCAGGACGAGCGAGAGCGTGAGCGCCAGGAACGGCGGGACGACCCAGAGCATCAGCACCCACCACTGCGTGGTCGGGAAGAACCAGCCGCCGACCTCGGGGCCGACGAGCAGGTTGACGATCAGCGAGTAGATGCCGAAGCCGGCGATGGTCGTGGCGTAGCCCGGCAGCAGGCTGGCGATCAGCTTGCCGAGGTAGATCTCGCGCTCGTGGGCGGGGGAGTGAGCGAGGAACTCGCCGGTGCCGCGCTCACGCTCGCCGACGATGGTGGAGGCGCCGACAGCGGTCGAGATCGTCAGCGGCACCACGATCGCCACGGGCGCCAGCAGGAACACGGCGAGGGCGTAGGCCGTGCGCCCCTGGTCGGTGCCGCCGCGGATCTGCGCCTGCGCGCCGGGGGGCAGCACCTTGAGCGTCTGCGACATCTGGTGCACCACGTCGACGTTGCCGATCTTCGTGATCGTCAGCAGCAGGACGGTGGGGATCACCAGGAAGAAGATGCCGCCGAGGATCACCATCGGGCCCCAGAAGCCCCGGTCCTCGATGAGCTGCTTGAGGTCGGTGCGTGCGACCGTCCAAACCCGGGACCAGTTCATCGTGACGACCCTTCGTTCGTGGTGCCGGCGTGCGCCGGCGTGTCCTTGGCCCGCCAGCCGGTGAGGGCCTCGACCTGGCGCTGGCGCCCGCCCACCGTCTCGTTGATGCCGTCGGAGGTGAGCTGGCGACCGCCGTCGGCGGCCACGTCGCGCTTGGTGCGCACGGCGAAGTAGAGGTCCTCGAGGCTCGGCTGCAGCGGCTCGACGCGGGTGAGGCGGGCGCCGCCGGCGGCCAGCGCGAGGACCACGTCGGGCGTGCGCCGGTCGTGGTCGAGGTGCAGGCGCACCGATCCGGGCTCGGTGCCCGGCTCGGACGAGCGGACCCCGGGGATCGCGGTGGCCGCCGCGAGGCTGGCCGGATCCTCGGCCGCGACGAGCACGACGGTGCCAGGCCAGTAGCGGCGGGTCAGCTCGAGCGGCGTGCCAGACACGAGGTCCGTGCCGTCCTCGAGCACGACGACCTGGTCGGCGAGCCCCTCGGCCTCGAGCAGGAGGTGGGTGCACATCACGACCGTGCAGCCGTCGTCGGTCATCTCGCGGATCATCTCGAGCACGGCGTGGCTGGACTCCGGATCGAGGCCCGAGGTCGGCTCGTCGAAGAGCAGCAGGTCGGGCTCGTGGAGGATCGATCGGGCCAGGGCCAGGCGGGTCTTCATGCCGGTCGAGTAGCCGCCGACCTGCTGGTCGAGGGCGTGCTCGATGCCGAAGCGGGCGGCGGCGTCGCGGATGCGGGTGGCGACGGCGGCCTTGCGGCCCAGGCCGTAGAGCTCGGCGGCGTACTCGAGGTTGGCCCGTCCGTCGAGGCGGTCGTAGAGCGCCGGCTTGGCCGCGACGACGCCGCAGCGCGAGCGCACCTCCTCGCCGTGGTCGGCGGGGTCGAGGCCGAACGTGCGGACGGTGCCGTCGTGCGGGTCGAGCGCGCCGGTGATCATGCGGATGGCGGTGGTCTTGCCGGCGCCGTTGGGGCCCAGCAGGACGGTCACCTCGTGCGGAGGGACCACGAGGTCGAGGCGGTCGAGCGCCGTCACCGCGCCGAAGCGCCGGCCGACGCCGCTGAGCTGCACGACGGGCGGGGCCGAGGGCGTCCCGCCCGGGTCGGCGGATGCATCGGGGCTGGTCATCCGGAACCCATCGGCCGCCGTCGCCCGTTGTTGACCACCCATGCAGACCCACGACCGGACTGGGCGGCGTTGCGGTCGTCGGGGCGACCGAGGTTCCGCCCAGTTGCGCGGGTGGTGGCCCACGACCGGGAACTGGGCCGGGTTGCGGTGGCGGGGACGACCGAGGTTCCGCCCAGTTGCGGGGGTGGCGCCAACTGGGTCGGGTTGGGGTTGTCGGGGCGACCGGGATCCCGCCCAGTTGCGGGGTGGCGGGCCCACGACCGGAACCGGGTGGGGTTGCGGTGGCGGGGACGACCGAAGTCCCGCCCAGTTGCGGGGGTGGCGGGGGTGCGGGGACGGGATCGGCATCCACGTCGGAGCGGAGGGGGTGGACTACGGTCGTACACATGTTCGTGCTGGGGATCGACCCCGGGCTCTCGCGCTGCGGGTACGGCGCGGTCGAGGCCGGCAGACGAGGACCGCGGCCGGTGGCGATCGGCGTGCTGCGGACGGACCCGGCCGACGCCCTGCCTCAGCGCCTGGCCGAGCTGCAGGCCGAGCTGCGGGCACTGATCGCCGAGCTGCAGCCCGACGTGGTCGCGGTCGAGCGGGTCTTCTTCCAGGTCAACGTGCGCACGGCCATGTCGGTCGGGCAGGCCAGCGGCCTGGCGATGGCCGAGGCCGCGGCGGCGGGCTGCGCCGTGGCGCAGTACTCGCCCAACGAGGTCAAGCTGGCCGTGACCGGCGACGGGTCCGCCGACAAGGCGCAGGTGCAGGCCATGGTCCAGCGTCTGCTTGGGCTGGCCGCTCCGCCGCGACCGGCCGACGCCGCCGATGCCGCTGCGCTCGCGCTCTGCCACCTCGCGCACGCGCCGGTCGCCTCGCGGGGGGCCGCGGCCACCGCGGCGACCC
>JAODBM010000058.1 GCA_025463985.1 Acidimicrobiales bacterium | reverse complement strand
CCGCGGCCGCGGCCCGCCCGGGCAGGCGGAGCACCCGGCCCACGCTCGTGCGCCGTCGGATCAACCGATCGAGCAGCACACCCGCGACGACTCCCAAGCCTGCGATCGGGACCCACTCATCCATGGCGCACCCCTGGCCGTGTGGTGAACCCCCGGCCCGCCCTTTACCCCGCCTCGCCGCCCCGCAACACCCTCAGGCAGAAGATCCCCCGGCGGGCGGGCACCCTGCCGCGATCAGGTCAGCTCGAGGTCGCCCGCCACGCAGCCCGAGGACGAGCGGTAGCGCTTGCCGAGAAGGGCATGGTCGAGGTCGGGCGCCTCGGCGGGCACGGCCGCATGCGCCCGGCGCGCCGCCAGGCCGGCGGCGGTGACCGCACAGGGGGTCCCCCCGTTCCCCGCCGAGCGCACGACCACCAGCTGCCACCGCCGAGCGCGAGCACGGCCAGCAGGCCGCCGGCGGCCAACCGCCGCCGCCGGCGGCGACGCCCCACCGCCCGTCGCTCACGCGCTCCCTCGATCCGGCGCCCGCAGGTCGGGCACGTCGGCCGGGCCGCGGTGGGGTCGACGGTGACCGCGGTCATGTCGCCCGTTCGGCCACCGGGAGCTCGTAGTCCCGGAACCGCTCCCGCAGGTCCTTCTTGGAGAACTTCCCGACGGACGTCTTGGGGACCTCGTCGATGAAGACCACGTCGTCGGGGAGCCACCACTTGGCCACGCGGCCATCGAGGTGGGCGAGCACCTCGGCCTTGGTGAGGGTCGCGCCGTCCTTCACCACCACACAGGCCAGCGGGCGCTCGCTCCACTTGGGGTGAGGCAGGCCGATCACCGCCGCCTCGGCCACCGAGGGGTGGGCCATGATCTCGTTCTCGAGCTCGACCGAGCTGATCCACTCGCCGCCTGACTTCACGACGTCCTTCGTGCGGTCGACCAGCCGGATGTAGCCCTCCTCGTCCACGGTGGCCACGTCGCCGGTGCGGAGCCACCCGTCGTCGGTGAACGACTCGGCCGCCCGGTCGTCGTTGTAGTAGGTCCGAGCGATCCATGGCCCGGCCGCCTGCAGCTCACCGCGAGTCTCGCCGTCGCGCGGAGAGGGCTCGCCCGTGGCCTGGTCGACGATCCGGAGGTCGACGCCGAGCAACGGCAGGCCGACGGTCGCGCGCAGGTCGGCCAGCTCCTCGTCGGTGCCCCCGGCGAGCGAGGCCTTGATGTGCCCGACCGTGGCGACGGGGCTGGTCTCGGTCATGCCCCAGGCCTGCAGGATGGGCAGCCCGATCTGCTCGCGGTAGGCCTCGGACAACGCCCTGGGCACCGCCGAACCACCGCACGGCACGGCGCGCAGATGCGAGGTGTCGCGACCCTTGAGCTCGGGGAGCACGCCCATCCAGATCGTCGGTACGCCCGCCGCGACAGTGACCCGTTCCGTCTCGATGAGGTCCGCCAACGCCGCCGGGCTGAGGTCGGGGCCGGGCATCACGAGGTCCGCGCCCGAGGCGACCGCGGCGTGGGCGAGGCCCCAGGCGTTGGCGTGGAACATCGGCACGACCGGCAGGACCCGGTCGCGCTCCGAGATCGCGATGCTGTCGGCCATCAGCGCCGCCATCGTGTGCAGGAACGTCGAGCGATGGCTGTAGACGACGCCCTTGGGATTGCCGGTCGTGCCGCTCGTGTAGCACATGCTCGCGGCCTGGTTCTCGTCCTCGACGTGCCACTCGACGGGCGAGGCTGCGGCGAGCAGCGACTCGTAGTCGTGCAGCTCCTTGCCGGGTCCGGCGTCGCTCACGTCGGCCTGACCGCCGTCGTCGATCACCACGATGTGGCGCACGGTCGTGAACGTCGGGAGCAGCGGCCACAGCAGCCCGGCCACCGTGCGGTCGACGAAGATCACCTCATCCTCGGCGTGGTTCACGATGTAGGTCACCTGCTCGGGGAACAGCCGCAGGTTCAGCGTGTGGAGCACGCGGCCGCTGCAGGGCGCCGCGAAGTAGAGCTCGAGGTGGCGGGCGGTGTTCCAGGAGAACGTGGCCACCCGGCCGTCGGCGGAGATCTCGAGGGCGTCGAGCACGCCACCGAGCCGGCGGGTGCGGTCGGCCCACTCGCCGTAGGTCGTGCGCTCGCGGCCGGTCGGCAGCGCGGTGACGATCTGCTTGCGCGGGAACAGCTGCTCGGCGCGGCGGAACAAGTGCGGCAGCGCGAGCGGATGGTCTTGCATGAGACCCTGCATGACGTCGATTCCCCTTCGATCGGCGGCGTGGCTGCGGCGACGGTACCCCGTTGCGCCCGGGAGGGGCCGGCCGCGGTGCTTGCGACGAATGCCCGGGTGGCGTCTGACAGACTCGACCACTTGACGAGCGCTGACCCGAGCACCCAGCGTGACGACGATCCGCCCGGCGACGGGCCGGGCGCCGCGGCGGACCGCGGCCGGCCGCGGGTGGGCGGCGGTGCCCCCAGCAAGCTGGCCCGCAACCTCGTCATCGGCCCGCTGATCCTGATGGTCATCGGCGGCTACGTGGGTTCGGCCGCGGCGCCCAAGCTGCTCAACGAGCACCCGCTGCTTTTGCTGGCCCTCAACCCGCTCAACCGCAACCTGGCGCTGGCCGGCAAGCTGCTCGACGCACCCTCGTACTACGTGGTCGGGTTCGTGCGGCTCGTGCTCCCCGACCCGTTCTTCTTCGTGCTCGGCGTCTGGTACGGCGATGCGTCGGTGCGCTGGATGGAGCGCAAGTCGCCTACCTATGGCGGCCTGTTCCGGCAGCTGGAGACCTGGTTCCACAAGGCGCGCTACCCCCTGGTCTTCATCGCGCCGAACAACCCGGTGTGCCTCCTCGCCGGTGCCTCCGGCATGAGCGTCACCGGCTTCGCGGTGGCGAACGCCACCGGCACCGTGGCCCGTCTCTGGCTCTTCCGCTGGTTCGGCAACGTCTTCAACGGTCCGCTCGACGCGACGCGCCGCTTCATCGGCGACTACCGCATCCCGCTGATGATCGTGTCGACCCTGCTCGTCGTGCTCACGATCTGGTCCGAGCACCGCAAGGGCCGTGGCCTGGGCGATCTCGCGAACATCGACGCCGAGGGCGTCGGGATCGACGCCGAGGGCGTCGACGAGGACGGGCTCGCGGGGCCGCGCCCGTGACCCGCACCGCGGTGGTGACCGGAGCGTCGTCGGGCATCGGCGCCGCCACCGCCCGCCGGCTCGCCGCCGAGGGGTTCGACGTGGTGATCGGGGCCCGCCGCATGGAGCGCCTGCGGGCGGTCGCCGACCCGATCGGGGCCCGAGCCCTGCCGCTCGACGTCACCGACGGGGCATCGGTCGAGGCCTTCTGCGGCCAGCTCGAGCGCTGCGACGTGCTCGTGAACAACGCCGGCGGCGCGATCGGCCGCGACCCGATCGCCACGGCGCACGTCGACGACTGGCAGGCGATGTACGACAGCAACGTCCTCGGCCTCCTGCGCGTGACCCAGACGCTCCTGCCGAAGCTGCGCTCCAGCGGCGACGGCCACGTCGTGGTGGTCGCCTCGATCGCTGCGCTCGAGCCGTATCCAGGAGGCGGCGGCTACAACGCGGCCAAGGCGGGCGCCCGAGCGGTCACGCAGGTGCTCCGCCAAGAGCTGCTGGGTGAGCCGGTGCGCGTCACCGAGATCGACCCCGGCATGGTCGAGACGGAGTTCTCGGTCGTGCGCTTCCGCGGCGACGAGCAGGCCGCGGCGGCGGTCTACGAGGGGATGACCCCGCTGACGCCCGACGACGTGGCAGACGCGATCGCCTGGGCGGTGACCCGGCCGTCGCACGTCAACGTCGACCAGCTCGTGCTGATGGCTCGCGACCAGTACGGCGCCAAGCAGGTCCACCGCCGCCGCAGCTGAGGCTGCTCCCGATGGCACGGCAGGGATGGCCGGCGGCGCCCACGCGTTCGCGGTCGCCGGAGGTGGCTGGCTCTAGAGGTCGAGCAGGCTGTCCAGGCCGATCGTGAGGCCCGGCCGGTTGCCGACCTCCTTCACGGCGAGCACCACGCCGGGCATGAAGCTCGACCGGTCGTAGGAGTCGTGGCGGATCGAGAGCGACTGGCCGGTCGTGCCCAGGAGCACCTCCTGGTGCGCGACCAGGCCGCGGAGGCGCACCGAGTGGACGCGGATGCCGCCGGGCCCTGCTCCCCCGCGGGCGCCGGCCACGATCTCGGTGCGGGTCGGGTCCGGCGCCCACTCGCGGCTCGCCTCGGCCATCCGCTCGACGGTGAGCATGGCCGTGCCGGACGGCGCGTCGAGCTTCTGATCGTGGTGGAGCTCGATCACCTCGGCCGTCTCGAACCACGGTGCCGCGAGCTCTGCGAAGCGCATCATCAAGATGGCCCCGATGGCGAAGTTCGGCGCGATCACGCAGTTGCTCGACGTGAACGCGTCGCGGAAGCCGTCGAGGTCGTCGTCGGTGAACCCGGTCGTTCCGACGACGGCATGCACGCCGCGCGCGGCGCACCAGCGCAGGTTCTCGCAGGCGGCTTCGAGGTGGGTGAAGTCGACCATCACGTCGGGCTGGTCGTGCTCGAGCGCTGCGGCGTCGGCCTGCACCTGCAGGTTGGACTCGACGCCGGTCACGCTGCGCAGGTCGAGGCCGGAGTGGTGCGGGTCGATCGCCGCAGTGAGGTCGAGGGCGGGGTCGCCGACGATGGCGGCGCACACCGTGGCCCCCATGCGACCACCGGCACCGAAGACCCCGACGCGCAGCCCCATCAGACCTCGTCGACCGACGGGTCGTCAGGCCCCGGCTCGTGCACCTCGGGGGTGCCGTGGATGACCCCGGGCGGGGGCGGCGGCACCGCGTCAGTCGGCGGGGGCGGCGGCGTGGTGGGTGGCGCTGCCATGACCGGCGGAGGCGTGGGCGCGTTGGCCGCCGGCGCGGCATCGTCGTCTCGGGCGCCGAGCGGGCCGTGCTCGGCCTCGTGGGCTCGCAGGTCGGCGACGATCCGATCGAGCTCGGCCGTGCCCTTGCCCTCGTCGCGCCCGGTCTGGACGGCGTAGTACCACGCCCCCAGGTCGCGCAGGAGGCCCTCCGCCTTCTTCTTGGCCTGCAGGTCGTCGAGCTTCTCTTGGCCTTGCTTCGCCACCTGCTCGACCTGGCTCTTGACCTTGTCGAGGAATCCCATGGTCGCTCCGTTCGCTGAAGGCTGGCCCCTTTCGCAAGTATTGCCGACCACACCGCTGGTGGCACCGCCCGCGATTTGGTCTCGCGGGCTGCCGCTGGGGGCAGAATGGGCGCCGAAACCGGGCCGGAGAGCAGCGAGGTGGCCAATGACTGTGACCGCGAAGCGTCAAGGGGATGCTGCTGAGCTCATCGCCCCGGCCGTGCGACGCCTGCTCGGCGTCGAGCTCCCGATCGGCCTCCGAGCCTGGGACGGCAGCGTCGCCGGCCCGCCCGACCCGCCGGTGACGGTCGTGATCCACTCGCCGATGGCGCTGCGCCGGATGCTGTGGGCGCCGGGCGAGCTGGGCCTCGCCCGGGCGCACGTGGCCGGTGAGATCGACATCGAAGGCGACATCTTCGCCCTGCTCGGCATCCGCGACCACCTCGTCGCGCAGGGTCAGTCCGTCGACTTGAACTTCGGCCCGGCCGGCGTCGTTGCGCTCGTGCGCGCGGCAGCGCAGCTGGGTGTCCTCGGCCCGCCCCCGCCCGCTCCCGACGAGGAAGCCCGTGCCCGCGGCCGCCGCCACAGCCGGCGCCGCGACGCGGTCGTCGTGTCGCACCACTACGACGTGGGCAACGAGTTCTACCGGCTCGTGCTCGGGCTGAGCTGGACGTACTCGTGCGCCTACTGGGCCTCGCCGGACGTCACGCTGGAGCAAGCCCAGGAGGCGAAGTACGAGCTGATCTGCCGCAAGCTGGGCCTCCGGCCGGGCATGCGGCTGCTCGACGTAGGCTGCGGCTGGGGATCCATGGCCATCCACGCGGCGCGCGAGCACGGCGTGCAGGTCGTCGGCGTCACCCTGTCACGCGAGCAGCAGCGCATGGCCATGGCCCGGGTGACCGAGGCGGGGCTCGACGAGCAGGTCGAGATCCGCCTCCAGGACTACCGCAACATCCACGACGGCCCGTTCGAGGCCATCAGCAGCATCGGCATGTTCGAGCACGTCGGCATCGAGCAGATGCGCGTCTATCTGGGCCACCTCCACGACCTGTTGGTGCCGGGCGGCCGACTCCTCAACCACGCGATCTCGCGGCCCGAGCCGTCGTCGCGGGCCGCGGTCGATCCCCGCTCGTTCATCGGGCGCTACGTCTTCCCCGACAGCGCGCTGATCGAGGTCGGCACGGTCATCTCGGCCATGCAGGACCTCGGGCTCGAGGTGCGCGACGTCCAGTCCCTGCGCGAGCACTACGCCCGCACGCTGCGGGCGTGGATCACCAACCTCGAGCAGGGCTGGGAAGAGGCGCAGCACCTCGCCGGCCCGGCCCGGGCCCGCATCTGGCGGCTGTACATGGCGGGCAGCGCGATCGGGTTCGAGCAGAACCGCACGTCGATCCATCAAGTGCTCGCGGTGCGCACGCCGAGCGACGGCACCAGCGCCATGCCCGCCACCCGCGCCAGCTTCGAGGTCGACCGGGCCCTCGACTCCACGGTGGGCTGACGCGCGCCGCGCCGACGACACCGCGAGCAGGGTCAGTCAGAAGCCCAGGTCACGTTCGCGCACGGGGCCCACGGCGCAGACCGTGGGGGGCGCCGACAGCACGCGTGCGGTCACCCGCGCCACATCGGCCACGGTGACCGCTCGCAGCTCGGCCACCTGCTCGTCGACCGGGATCACGCGGCCGCGCTCGACCATGTGGCCCGCCAGGCGGGCCATGCGGCTGCCCGAGTCCTCGAGCCCGAGCAGCAACGAGCCTTCCAGGTAGCCGGCGGCCACGCCCAGCTCGTGCTCGGTGATGCCGTCGGCCGCCAGCGCCTCGACCTCGGCCATCATCAGCCGCCGTACCTCGCCGATCCGCTCGGGACCGGTGCCGGCGTAGGCCAGGAGCAGGCCGGCATCGTGATAGAGGCACGGGTACGAGTACACCGAGTAGGTGAGGCCGCGCCGCTCGCGGATCTCCTGGAACAGGCGGCTGGACAATCCGCCGCCGAGCACCTGGTTGAGCACGGAGAGCGCCCGACGGTCGGGGTCGTGGCGTGAGAACGCCGGCCATGCCAGCACGAGGTGCGCCTGCTCGGTGGGCCGCCGCAGCAGGGCGAGCGGGAGGGCGGGCTCACCGGGGGCCGAGCGCGGAGGCCGGGCCACGCTGCCGTCGGCGGTGAAGCGGCGGCGCGCCGCCTCGACGACCTGGTCGTGATGCACGTCGCCCGCCGCTGCGAGCACGAGGTTGTCGGGCCGGTAGTGATCGCCGAAGAAGCCGGCAATCTCGTCGCGGCCCATGGCACCGATCGACTCAGGCGTGCCGAGCACCTCGCGGCCGAGGGGATGGTTCGGGAACACCGCCTCGTGGGCCAGGGTGTGCACCCGGTCCTCGGCCTCGTCCTCGCTGAGGTGCAGCTCCTCGAGGATCACCTGCCGTTCGGCCTCGACCTCGTCGGGCCCGAACGCCGGCGCGGTCAGCACGTCGGTCAGCACGTCGAGACCGAGGTCCACCGAGCTGGCCGGCAGCCGGCAGTAGTAGGCGGTGTGTTCCTTCGCCGTGAACGCGTTCATCTCGCCACCGACGGCGTCGACGGCCTCTGCGATGGCGCGGGCGGACCGCTGCGCCGTGCCCTTGAACAGCAGGTGTTCGAGGAAGTGCGACGCGCCCTCGACCTCGGGGGCCTCGTCGCGCCCGCCGATGCCGACCCAGCAGCCGAGGCTGACCGAGTGCGCCTCGGGCATCCGCTCGGTGAGGATGCGGATGCCCGAGGGCAGCGTCGTCTGCTCGATGTGGGGGCTCAGCGGGCGCGTGGACACGTCACCTCGAGGGGCGCGGCGCGCCCTCCGAGCCGTTCGCCCGCCGCGCTTCGTCACCCGCGTGGATGGCGGAGGGGCCGACGTGGCGGTCCATGTCGGTCCTCGCCGCTCGGCCTCTCAGCGCCGACCTCCGCCGCGTCGGCCTCGACCGCCACGGTCGCCGCCACGATCACCGCCGCGGTCGCCGCCACCCGAGCGCTCGGCGGCCGGGCCGAGGTCGCCGAGCTCCTGGCGGATCTCCGCGTCGAACGCGTCCTCGAACGACACCTCGTCGCGGCTCTCCGACGAGCTGCTGGCCGGGGCCTCGTCACTCGAACCACCGGAGCGGGAGCGTCCACGGTCGCCACGGTCGCCGCGATCGCCACGATCGCTTCGCTCACCGCCGCCGTCGCCGCCGGAGGCCGCACCGTCGCCGCCGAGGGGGGCGACCGGGGTCAGCGAGACCTTGCCGTTGGGATCGACGTCGTCGACCCGCACCTCGAGCTCGTCACCGAGCGAGAGCACGTCTTCCACCCGCTCGATGCGCTTGCCGCCGCCCATCTTGGAGATGTGGACGAGGCCGTCTCGGCCCGGGAGGATGTTGACGAAGGCGCCGAACTTGGTGATGTTGACCACCCGGCCCTTGTAGGTGGCGCCGACCTCGGCCGTGGGCGGGTTGAGGATGAGGCGGATCTGCCGCTCGGCCTCTTGCACCGCACCCATGTCGGTCGAGCCGATGCTCACCGTGCCCACGGCACCGTCGTCGTCGACGCTGATGTCGGCGCCGGTCTCGGCCTGGATGGCGTTGATGACCTTGCCCTTGGGGCCGATGATCTCGCCGATCTTGTCGATCGGGATCTCGAAGCTGATGATCTTCGGGGCGCTGGCACCGACCTCGGGCCGGGGCTCGGAGATGGCCTCGTTCATGACCTCGAGGATGGCCAGGCGGGCCTCACGGGCCTGGTCGAGCGCGGCGGCGAGCACCTCGGAGGGCAGGCCCTCGATCTTGGTGTCGAGCTGCAGGGCGGTGACGAACTCGGCGGTGCCGGCGACCTTGAAGTCCATGTCGCCGTAGGCATCCTCGGCACCGAGGATGTCGGTGAGGGTGGTGTAGTTGCCGTCTTCCAGGATGAGGCCCATGGCGATGCCGGCGACCGGCGCCTTGATCGGCACGCCACCGTCCATCAGCGAGAGCGACGAGGCGCAGACCGAGCCCATCGAGGTGGAGCCGTTGGACGACAGCACCTCGGACACGAGGCGCAGCGCGTAGGGCCACTCCTCCAGGCTGGGCACGACCGGGAGCAGGGCCCGCTCGGCGAGCAGGCCGTGGCCGACCTCGCGGCGCTTGGTGCCACCCATGCGGCCCGTCTCACCGTTGGAGTAGGGCGGCATGTTGTAGTGGTGCATGTAGCGCTTCTTGGTCTCGGGCGAGATCGTGTCGAGCATCTGGTCCATGCGGGGCAGGCCGAGCGTGAGCACGTTGAGCACCTGCGTCTCGCCGCGCTGGAACAGCCCGGTGCCGTGGGCGGTGGGGATGAGGCCCACCTCAGCGGTGACGGGGCGCAGGTCGCGCACGCCGCGCCCGTCGATGCGGACGCCGTCGGTGACGACCCGGTGGCGGATGACCTTCTTGGTGAGGTCCTTGAACGCGGCCTTCACGGCCCGCAGCTGACCCTCGAGCTCAGCGCCCTCGGCGGTGAGGGCGTCGATGACCTCGGCCTTGACGGCGTCGTTGGCTGCGTTGCGCTCGGTCTTGTCGGCGATCTGGTTGGCGTCGACGAGCTTGGACTCGGCGATGGCGGCGACCTTCTCGGCCACGTCGTCGGAGTAGTCCAGCTGCGACTCCCACGCGAGGGCGGGGTGCACGCCGGCCTTGGTGACCAGCTCGGTCTGGAGGTCGATCGACTCCTTGATCCAGGTCTTGCTCTGCTCGAGCCCGTCGGCGATGACCGCCTCGGTGACCTTCGGGGCGCCGTTCTCGTAGTAGCTCCAGGCGTTCTCGGTGCCACCGGCCTCGACCATCATGATGGCGACGTCGCCGTCGACGATGCGGCCGGCGACCACGATCTGGAACGTGGAGGCGTCGCCCTCTTCATAGGTCGGGTGCGGGATCCAGGTGCCTTCCTGGCTGAACGCCAGGCGCACGGCCCCGATGGGCCCCTCGAAGGGAAGGCCCGACAGCATCAGCGAGGCCGACGCGCCGTTGATGGCGATGATGTCGTGCGGGTTGACCTGGTCGGCACCGAGGACGGTGACCACGACCTGGGTCTCGTTGCGGTAGCCCGGGGCGAACGACGGGCGCAGGGGCCGGTCGATCAGGCGGCACGTGAGCACGGCGCTGTCCGAAGGGCGGCCTTCACGGCGGAAGAAGGAGCCGGGGATCTTGCCCGCGGCGTAGGCCTTCTCCTCGACGTCGACCGTCAGGGGGAAGAAGTCGATGCCCTCGCGGGTGTTCTTGTCGCCGTTGGCGGTGACGAGGGCTTGGGTGCCGCCGATCTTGGCGACGACCGCTCCCTGGGACTGGGGGGCCAGCACGCCAGTGGAGAAGGTCAGGGTCTTGTCGGTCCCAGAGATGGGGCCGGAAACGGAGATGGCGTCAGCCATGTCGCTCCTCTCGAGGGACGCAGGCTGCGCCCCCTCTTGGGGCGGTCGGGTGGCCAGTTCCCAGTCGGCGGACTCCCGGCCGAAGTGCCGAGCGATCGGCGACTGACAACTGACCGGCATGACCGCCGGTGGGTTGGAAAACATCGACGAGCGGCCCTCGGGCCGCTCGTCGGGCGGCCTATCGACGCAGGCCGTGCGTTGCGATGATCGTGCGGTAGCGCTCGACGTCGTTGTTCTTGACGTAGTCGAGCAGCCGGCGCCGCCGGCCGACCAGCATGAGCAGGCCTCGGCGGCTGTGGTGATCTTTCTTGTGAAGCTTCAGGTGCTCGTTGAGGTGGTTGATCCGCTTCGTGAGGAGCGCGATCTGGACCTCAGGTGAGCCGGTATCGGACTCGTGCAGGCGGTGCTCGGCGATGACGCCAGGCTTCGCCCGATCGATGATCTCTGACAAGGTGGTTGGGCTTTCTGGGTGTCGGACCCGGCCCCTCGGCCCGCAGTGCGCAGCCAGGAGCGGTGCACCTCCACAGGTGCCAGTGACCAAGGGTACAGGCTGCACCCCAGGCTGAGCGAAGTGAGCCGCGGCGGATCGGGGTCCGCGCGGCCCGCGCTCAGCTGGGATCCTCGACGTGCCAGCGGTAGCGGGCGGGCCGCGGAGGCGCCGCCACAGCGTCCGGGTCGACCGGCGGGGTCAGCGCCAGGATCGGCGCGTCCGGCTCGTAGAGGACGGCCTCGATGTCGTCGAGGGTGGCCGTCTCCGGGTCGAGCCCGGCCATGGCGAAGGCCTGGGCCCGGCCTCTGCGCCCGAACGGGCTGGCCATCGCCTCGCGCAGGATGGCCGGGAACGCCTCGGGGTCCTTCAGCAGCCACGAGTGCCGGCCGCCCTCGACCACGACCAGCCGGCCGCCGGTGAGCTTGGCCGCGCTGCGGGCGGTGGAGACCGGGACGACGATGTCGCGGTCGCCATGGATGACGAGCACGGGTACGCCCTCCCGGCCCAGCTTCTCGAGCATCCACTTGCTCGACCGCGAGCGCAGGATCGACACGCCGGGACCGACCATGCGCAGGGGGTTGATGGCCTGGCGCATGAGCATCGGCCGGACCAGCCGGCCGAGCTTCACCGCCTGGCGCGGATCCTTGAGCATCGGTGCGGTGCTCACCGAGTCGGCGAGGAGGATGGCCCCGATGCCGGCGAGCACGAGCGGGTTGAAGCGCGAGAGGTTGACCAACCGGTCCCACGGCTCGCCGACGATGGCATCGAGCAGGATCACGGCCAGCGCGCGGCTCGGGTCGGACGCGCACAGCTCGGTCACGATGCGCCCGCCCATCGAGTGGCCCGCGAACACGGCCTGGCGGATGCCGAGCTCGTCGACCACGCGGCCGAGGAGCCGGCTGTAGGCCGAGAGGGTGGCGCCGCCGGTCGGAAGGCCCTGGGTGCTGCCGTGGCCGGCGGTGTCGATGGCCACGACCTTGTAACCGGCGGAGACGAGGCGCGAGAGGGTCTGGGCGTACAGCACGCCCTCGGCGGTGAACCCGTGCACCAGCACGATCGGTACGCCTCGGCCGCAGACGGCGATGCCGACCTGGTGGCCGTCGGCCAGGCTGATGCGGTGCCGGGCCAGCCGGGGCAACCCCGCGAGCGCCGGGGCGGTCCCGCTGTGGACGGGACCGACGATGGGGGCGTCTTGGGCAGTGTGCAGGAGGTCGACGCCCTCCAGCTCACCGCTCCCCTCTGGTCGCCCTCGTGCCACCTTCACACCTCCTCGTCAGTGATCAGCGCAGCCGCACCCGCGCCAGCCGTTCAGCGGTCGTCCTCCGAAGCGCGGTACCCCCCGAACCCAATCGGCACGATCCGTCGGTTGTTAGGCCCCCAAGAGCTCACGGGCCTTCGCGCAGTCGCGTCCCATCTGGTCGACGAGGTCGTCGATGGCCTCGAACCGCTGCTCGCCGCGGAGGCGGGCGACGAACTGCACGGCCACCGTCTCGCCGTACAGGTCGCCCTCGAAGTCGAGCACGTGGCACTCCAGCAAGGACGCATCGGCGTTCTCGTAGAACGTGGGACGCCGGCCGAGCGACAGCGCGGTGGGCAGGATCGTGCCGTCGGCTCGGCGGAACCAGCCGGCGTAGATGCCGTCGGCCGGCAGCAGGATCTCCCCCGGGACCGTGACGTTGGCCGTCGGGAACCCCAGCTCGCGCCCGCGCTGGTCGCCTCGGTCGACGACGCCGCGCACCTCGTGGTGGCGTCCGAGCATCCGCGCCGCACCGGCGACGTCACCTTCGAGCAAGCGGGCGCGGATCGCCGTCGACGACACCTGCTGCGCTTCCGGTGCCGCCACCCCGTCAAGGCCGACGAGAGCGAGCCCCTCGACCGTGAAGCCGAGGTCGGCGCCCATCTCCTCGAGCAGCGCGACGTTGCCGCCGCGGTGGTGGCCGAAGTGGAAGTCCTCGCCGACGACCACGGCCCGGGCGCGCAGGCAGTCGACCAGGACCTCGTGCACGAAGTCTTCGGCCGACTCCCGCGAGCGCTCCTCGTCGAAGTGGACGACGTCCACGTAGTCGACGCCGGTGGCGGCGAGCAGCTCGAGCTTCTGGTCGAGGTCGGTGAGCAGGAGCGGCGCCGAGTCGGGCCGCACGACCATCGCGGGATGCCGGTCGAACGTGACCACGGCTGTGCGCAGGCCGCGGGCCTCAGCCAGCTGGCGGACCTCGGCGATGACCTGCTGGTGGCCGAGGTGCACGCCGTCGTACGCCCCGATCGTGACGACGGTGCCCTCAGGGGGCCGGGGGCACTCGTCGGCGGAGCGGATGACCTGCACGGCGCTCGACGCTAACCGCCGCGCTCAGCCCCCTCCGACTCCGGTGCGGGCGTGCCGGAGGCCAGCGGCGCCCCGACGACCGGCATCGTCGGTCAGGACCGGGTCGAACCACCGGGCGGCCGCTCGTAACCGAGGAGCGAGGCCGGCGGCGCGGCGCCCGCGGGGGTGTCGCCGTCGGCGAGGGGCGGGCCGAACGAGACGGTGACGGGCAGGACGCCGCCCCACGACGGCCGTTCGAGGTCGATCGGATCCTCGGCGGGGCCGCCCGACCGCGACTTCACCGAGGCCTCGGCGATCGAGACCTCCAGCAGCAGGGTCTGGCGCGCCTCGACGTCGTTGGGGCCCCGCACCTCCGCGCTGCGCCCCGGCGCAACGTGTTCGACCAGCCGGCCGAACCCCGCCGCGAGCTCGTCCGGGTCGGTCACCTTCCGTGCGGTGCCCAGCACGACGACCGAGCGATAGTTCATCGAGTGGTGGAACGCCGAGCGGGCCATCACCAGCCCGTCCAGGAGCGTCACGGTGACGCACACCGGCATGCCGGCCGCCAGCCCGCGCGCGAGCCGCGAGGCGACCGAGCCGTGGAGCAGCAACCGTTCACCGTCACGGGCGTAGACCATCGGCAGCACGTACGGCTGGCCGTCGACCTCGATGCCCACGTGGGCGACGAGGCCCTCGTCGAGGACGGCATGCACGGCGTCGCGGTCATAGCGGGCCCGGTCGGGCTGGCGCTTCACGGTGGAGCGGGGCGTCGGCGCAGCGCCGTTGCGAGGCGCTCGGGCGTCGGGATCGGTGCCGGTCGGGTCGCTCACGGCCGCCATGCTGGGCGACGGCGAGCGCGGCTGTCGACCCAGTTCGGCGCCGGTCAGCCGACCCGGAGGGCGGCGGGAGCGGTGGCCGGGACCGCGGGCTGCTTCGGCGCGACCGGGGCCAGCCGCTGGTAGGACGCGCCCGCCGGTGGTCGGGGGTCGGCGTCGCCCTTGTTCGGCCAGAGGGCCATGGCCCGCTCGGTCATGGCCGTGATCGTCAGCGATGGGTTCACGCCGAGGTTGGCCGACACCACCGACCCGTCGGCCACATGGAGTCCGGGGTGCCCGTACACGCGGTGGTACGGGTCGATCACGCCCTGGTCGGCATCGGCGCCGACGCAGCAGCCACCGAGGATGTGGGCGGTGGTGGGCGCGTCGAGCAGCGTCTCGTTCCAGGCACCCCACGGGTCGCCGTCGAGCATCGTGGCCATCGACCGGGCCGCGTCGTTGGCCACCGGCAGGTAGGTCGGGTTGGGCTCACCGTGACCGGCTGCGGTCTGCAGGTTGCCGAGCCGCTTGTTGCGCCGGATCCGGATGCTGTTGTCCTTCGTCTGCATCACCAGCAGGATCACCGAGCGCTCCGACCAGCGGCGCACCGAGAGGGACCGCAGGAAGGCGAGGGGGTGGCGCAGGATGGCACGCAGGAACTTGAGCTGCCGCGGCTGGGGACCGCCGCCGTCGACCAGCACCGTCGTCAGCAGGCCCATCGCGTTGGCGCCCGGCGGATAGCGGACCGGCTCGATGTGGGTGTGCTCGTCGGGATGGATCGACGAGGTGATGGCGACGCCGCGGGCGAGCTCGGGCTTGGCCACCCGCGCCGACGCCCCGACGATGGCCTCGCTGTTGGTCCGGACGACGTCGCCGAGGCGCGGCGACAGGTGGGGCAGGCGGCCTTCGTCGCGCAGCCGCAGCAGCAGCTTCAGCGTGCCGAGGACTCCGGCCGACAGCACGACGTGCTCGGCGGTGAACGTGCGAGTGCCCTTGCGCACCCACGCCCCCGGCTTCTCGGTCACGACCGTCCAGCCACCGCTGGCACGAGGCTGGAGATCGACCACCTGGCGATCGGGATGAACTGCGGCGCCGCGCTTCTCGGCCAGGTACAGGTAGTTGCGGTCGAGGGTGTTCTTGGCGCCGACCCGGCAACCGATCATGCAGCTCCCGCACGAGGTGCAGCCCACCTTGTCGGGGCCCTCGCCGCCGAAGTACGGGTCGGCCACCTGCTCGCCGGACCGGCCGAACCACACGCCCACCGGCGTGCGGTGATAGAGCGTGTTGGCGTAGACGAGCGAGCCGCCTCCCACCCCCGCTCCGGACAGGATCGCGATGTCGCGCAGCGGCGTGATGCGCTGGATGCCGCGCAGCCCGAGCCGCGGGGCCCAGAGGAACTTGCGGAGGTCCCAGCTGGTCTTCGGCAGCTCGGACGTGCTGAAACGGCGGCCGGCCTCGAGCACGGCGACCCGGTAGCCCTTCTCGGTCAACCGCAGCGCGCTGACGCTGCCCCCGAACCCCGATCCCACCACCACCACGTCGTAGTCAAGCTCAGGCATCCGCGAGATCGTTGCAGAAACATGCGCCTCACCGACGCCGAGCGACGAGGAAGCCCGAGGCGATGACGCGCCGGATCGGCCGGCTGATGCCTCGGGTCTTCAGGCGGACACGAGCACGACGGAGGGCTTGGCGGTGGTGCCGCGGAAGGGCTCGTACACCGCCAGCAGCGCATCGTCAGGCCCGATCACGGACCACGGCCCGTCGCCGGCGAGGCCGAGCGCGTCCCGTTCGAGGACCTTGCCGAGGGCCACCGCGGCCGCGAGGTCGTCCCCGACTCGCGCCGCCGGGAGGTGGCGCACCGCGTCGGCCAGCGGCAGCAGCCGCTCGGGGTCGAGACCGGCGAGGGGCACTGCGTCGTCCAGCCTGAACGGGCCCACCGAGGTCCGCCGCAGGTTGCGCAGGTGCGCCCCGCCGCCCAGCGCCGCGCCGATGTCGGCGGCGAGCGAACGGATGTAGGTGCCGGACGTGCAGTCGACCCTGAGCCGGAAGACGCCGGGCTCGTCGGTGGCCTCGACCTCCAGCGACCGGATGGTGACCGGACGGGCCTCGCGCTCGACCTCGATGCCCTCCCGGGCCAGCTCGTGCAGGCGACGGCCGCCGACCTTCAGCGCCGAGACCATCGGCGGCACCTGCAGGATGTCGCCGGTGAACCGCTCGGCCGCGACGCGCCGCGCGTCGTCGAGCGTCACCGCGGTCATGTCGTAGGTGGCGGTGACCTCGCCGGCCGCGTCGAGCGTGGTGGTGGCCGTTCCCAGCACCATCTCCCCCACGTACGCCTTGCCGAGCGGCGACAGGAATCGCAGCAGCCTGGTGCCCTTCCCCACGCCGAGCAGCAGCACGCCGGTCGCGTCGGGGTCGAGCGTGCCGGCATGACCGACCTTGCGGGTGCCGAGCAGGCCCCGGCTCTTGGCCACCACGTCGTGGCTGGTCCAGCCGGCTGGCTTGTCGACCACGGCCAGGCCGTCAGGCCCCGGCGCGCGCTCAGCCACGACCCCGGCTGCTGGCGGCGCGCTGTCCCCCCATCTGGGACAGATCGACGCCAGAGCGCGTGCCGAAGGGCGCCGCGGCCATCACTCGTCGGCCGCGCGGGGCGGGTCCAGCCCGCGCAGCACGTCCTCGATGCGCGCGGCGCTGCGCAGCACGAGGTCGGGCTCGAACACGAGCTCGGGCGTGCGCTTGAGGCGGGCCTGGCGGCCGACGGCGGCCTGCAGGCGGGGCCGGTGCTCGGCCAGCGCCTTCAGCAGGGCCTCGTCGGCCTCCTCGCCGCGGAGGTTGTCGTAGGACACGACCGCCCGCCGCAGGTCGGCCTCGCAGGCGACGGCGGTGACCGTGATCAAGTCGAACCGGTCGTCGTCGATGCGCTCGAGCTCTTCGCCGATGATCTCGCGCAGCAGCGTGTTGACCCGCGCCATGCGGGGATAGTCCCGGCGGTTCTGCGTCGGTCTGGCCATCACTCCTCCTCCATCCAGCTGCGGCGAGCGTCGATGACCTCGAGCTCGGGGAACGACCACACGAACCGCTCGACCTGGTCGAGGATGTCGCGCACCTGGCCCTCGGTGGGCCCCACGGCGGCGAACCCCAACCGGGCCCGCTGCCACGAATCCTGGTGGTCGACCTCCGACGACGCCACTCGATAGCGCCGCCGCGCCCCTTCGAGCACCGGCGTGATCACCGACCGCTTCTCCTTGAGCGAGTGTGCCGCCGGCAACCGGACATCGATTTCGAGAGCGGCAGCGTGCACTTGCCCGAGGCTACCGATGTGGGTCGGCGACCAGAGACGAGCCCTGGGACGCAGAAGCAGCGGCTCCGAGAGGAGATGCACGCGGGACCGAGCCCGGCGTGAAAAGACGGAGGCGACGGCGGCGCAGCCGCCTTGGAGCCGAGCGCACTAGGTGCGCGGGATCTCCCGCTCTTCGAAGGTCTCGATGATGTCGCCGGCCTTGAGGTCCTGGAAGTCGCTGAGCCCGATGCCGCACTCGAAGCCGGTGGCGACCTCGCGCACGTCGTCCTTGAAGCGCCGCAGCGAGTTGACCGTGCCCTTCCAGATGATCGTGCCCTCGCGAAGGAACCGCACCTTGGAGTTGCGGGTGATCGTGCCGTTGGTGACGTAGCAGCCGGCGATGGCGCCGATCTTCGGCACCCGGAAGATCTCCCGGACCTCGGCCTCGCCGGTGACCACCTCTTCGAACTCGGGGGCGAGCATGCCGACCATGGCGTTCTCGATGTCCTCGAGCAGGTGGTAGATCACCTCGTACGTGCGGATCTCGACGCCCTCGGCGTCGGCCAGCTCGCGGGCCTTGCGGTCGGGGCGGACGTTGAAGCCGATCAGCGTGGCGTTGGACGCCGCGGCCAGCTGGATGTCGTACTGCGTGATGCCGCCCACGCCGCGCAGCACGAACGACAGCTTGACCTCGTCGCGCTCGAGCTTCTTGAGGCTCTCGGTGACCGCCTCGAGCGAGCCGGTGACGTCGGCCTTGATGACCAGGTTGAGGGTGGCGGTCTCGCCGGCCTGGATCTGGCTGAAGATGTCCTCGAGGCGGGCGCCGGCGTTGATCGCCGAGGCCGAGCCGCCGATGTTGGCGACGCGGTGGTAGTGCTCGCGCTTGCCGGCCACCTGGCGGGCGGTGCGGTCGTCGGGGGCGACGACGAAGTCGTCGCCGGCCTCGGCCACCTCGGAGAGGCCCAGCACCTGCACCGGCTCGGACGGGCCGGCCGTCTTGACCTGCTCGCCCTTGTCGTTGATGAGGGCGCGGACGCGACCCCATGCGGCGCCAGCCACGAGTGGATCACCGACGGCGAGCGTGCCGCGCTGGACCAGGACCGTGGCGACGGGCCCTCGGCCGACGTCGAGCTCGGCCTCGAGCACGACGCCCTTGGCCCGCCCGGTCGGGTTGGCTTCGAGGTCTTCGAGCTCGGCGACGACCAGAAGGTTGTCGAGCAGCTCTTCGATCCCGATGTTCTGCAGCGCCGAGATCTGGCAGACGATCGTGTCGCCACCCCAGGACTCGGGCACGAGTCCGCGCTCGGCCAGCTGGGCGAGCACGCGGTCGGGATCGGCGTTGTCACGGTCGATCTTGTTGACGGCAACGACGATCGGCACGTCCGCGGCGCGGGCGTGGTCGATGGCCTCGAGCGTCTGCGGCATCACGCCGTCGTCGGCCGCGACGACCAGGACCACGATGTCGGTGGCCTCGGCGCCGCGGGCGCGCATGGCGGTGAAGGCCTCGTGGCCCGGGGTGTCGATGAACGTGATCGCCCGGCCGTTCTTCACGACCTGGTAGGCGCCGATGTGCTGGGTGATGCCACCGGCCTCGCCCGCCACCACGTTGGCGTTGCGGATCTGGTCGAGCAGCTTGGTCTTGCCGTGGTCGACGTGACCCATGACGGTGATGACCGGGGCGCGCGGCACGAGGTCGGCCTCGTCTTCGTCGTCGAGCTCGTCGACGCCGAGCACCTTCTGCAGCTCGACCTCCTGCTCCTCGCCGGGGTCGACGAGGCGGATCTCGGCGCCGATCTCGGCCGAGAACAGCTCGATCATGTCGTCGCTCAGCGACTGGGTGGCCGTGACCATCTCGCCCTGCTGCATGAGGAACCGGACGACGTCGGCCGCGGTGCGGTTGAGCCGCGAACCGAGCTCTTGGGGCGTCGAGGCACGCTCGACGACGATCTCACCCTCGGGCACCGGCGCTTCGGCCGGCGTGTAGGAGGGCATGTCCATCGGCTGCAGCTCTTCGCGGTTGCGACGACGACGGCCCTTGCGGCGCGGCGGGCGCCGGCCAGGAGGGCCTCCGGGGCGACCGCCGAAGGGGGCGCCGCCTCCACCGGGACCGCCACCAGGACCGCCGCTGGGACCACCGGGACGACCGCCGGGGCTGCGGCTGGGAACGCCGGCACCGGGAACGTCGGTACGCGGGCCGCCCATGGGGCGGCGGCCGACGCCGGGGCCACCTGGACGACCGGCGGACGCCGGC
>JAODBM010000053.1 GCA_025463985.1 Acidimicrobiales bacterium | reverse complement strand
GGCTGCCAGGCCGGTGGCGGCGCCTCCCAGGCCGGCTCGCTCGGCCCCGGCGGTGCGCCGGGTGGCGGCTCCTCGACGACCGGTTGCACCTGGGTGGCGTCGTGCAGACCGGGCGTGTCGACGCGGGTCACGTCCGGTCCTGGGGGTGGCGGTGGCGCCGCAGCAGCGGGCGCGGTGGCGCCCTCCGTGCCCAACCTCGTGCCACAGGACGTGCAGAACGCCGCGCCCGCGGGCAGCGCCGTGTTGCAGGCCGGGCAGGTGGTGGTCTCGCTCACTGGGCCTCCCTCGCCAGGTGCTGGATGGCCCCATCTTGCACCGCTGCGATCCCACGAGGGGGCGACGAGGCCGGCAGCCTGCTCTCGGCGTCCGGAGGTGGCCCCACGTCGCGCCCGCGCGCATCCGCCCGGTGGTCGCCGCTCGGCACCGCGTCGGCAGTGAGCCGAGCGCGAGGATGACCGGATGAGCGACCTCCCTCCGGTCAGGAACCACGAAGCAGCGCACCGGTTCGAGCTGGAGATCGACGGCACGGTCGCCGAGCTGGTGTACGAGCTCCACGGCGATCGGCTGGTGCTGGTGCACACCGGCGTGCCCGACGAGCTGGAGGGCAAGGGCGTCGGAGGCCGGCTGGTGACCGCCGCCGTCGCGGCTGCCGAGGAGCACGGCTGGACGGTCGTGCCCCGCTGTCCGTTCGCCCGCAGGTGGCTCCAACGCCACCCGGACGCGGCGGCGCGCATCCGCGTCGAGGTCGTGCCCGACTGACGATCCGCAAGGCCAGCTCGCCACGACCGGCGTCGATGCCGGGTCGTGCGCAGCGCCCTGACCGCCGGGCCGCCCCTGCGGCCGGCCGCTGCGCATCAGCCGGTACGGTCCGGGGTGGTGTCCGGTCGGGGACCCAAGCAGCGAGGGAGCCGTTCCCCCATGGTCGACGTCCGGAGGGGCCCGCCGCGGCAGCTTGCCTTCTTGATGAAGGACGTGATCGACCCCCGCTGGGTGCCTGGGGAGATCCAGCTCACCGACAACTTCGTGCGGTTCGTCATCGCGCCTGTCCCTGCGATCGCGCGGGTGGACTGGCTGTTGGACGTGGGGGGCGTGGACGACCTGGCGGCGCGGCTCGCGGGCGGCGCGCTGGTGCCCGCGTTCGAGCTGGCACGAGCCGACCTGCAGGTCGAGTGGCTCAAGCGGTTCATGGGCGCAACCCTGCAGCTGTCGAGCCCCGGCGGGCGTCCGTGGCTCGTCTCGCTGATGCAGCCCGCCCCCCGGCTGCTCGCGGCGCCCAGGCGTGCGCGGCCTCGATCACGACGCGCGTGCGGAGACCGGGGTCGGGGGAGGGCGGTGCGGGCCGTTCGCAGCGCGGTCCGGCTCGACGTCAGGACAGCACGGGGAGCACGCTCTCGGCGAAGCCGGAGCGGTACAGCGCACGCACCATGGCCGCGGCACCGGCGCGGCGCCGGCCGACGTCGAGGCCGATCGACAGCGTGAGCGCCTCGGCCCCGGCCGGGAGCGACCAGCCGGGCCGGTCGAGCGAGCGGGCGAGGTCGTCGAGGTGGACGGTCTGCTCGACGATGCGCGTCGCGAGGTAGTCGCCGAGGCGCATGACGGTCCCGCCGATGACGGCCACCAGCTGGTCCTCCGGCCGGCGGGGGAGGTCGAGCCGCAGCTCCGCGAGCCGCTCGCGCAGCGTGATGACCACCCCGCGTTGGCCGAC
This sequence comes from Acidimicrobiales bacterium, assembly GCA_025463985.1. Classification (GTDB taxonomy): domain Bacteria; phylum Actinomycetota; class Acidimicrobiia; order Acidimicrobiales; family Iamiaceae; genus JAODBM01. The sequence continues at coordinate 39,169 of JAODBM010000053.1, read as the reverse complement.
CGCGGCCACGGAGGCGCCGCGCTCGCGGATGGCTCGGTGGTCCTGCTCGGTCCCGGCGTCCGCGAGCAGGGCGAAGTAGTCGCCGGCGCTCGCGACCTGGGCCGGCCCCACCGGGTCGCCCCCGGCGAGGTACTCACCCACGGCCCAGACGCCGCCGCGCGCGAGGTGTCCGGCGAGCCCCCCGACGCGCTGCTCGGCCAGCACGCTCGGCTGATCCCAGGCCTCGCCCACCAGGGCATCGCTGACCGCCGCGAGCACGACGTCCGCGCCGGCCAGGAACAGCTCGGTCATCGCACGCGCATCTGCCGTCATCGCCTCGTCCCCTCACCTCGCCTGGCCGTGCCGACGACCATAGAGCCGCGCGGGTCGCCGGGTCGCCGGGCGCGCGGCGGGCCGGCGGGGTGGCGGTCGGCGGCGCGTCAGCGGCCGAACCGGTAGCGGCCCATCTCGGTCATGGAGGTCAGCACGTCCATGCGCTGATGGCCGGGGTCGAGCTGCGCGTAGGCGGCGTCGACGTTGACCACCAGCCGCTCGCCGTCGTGCCAGTCGCCGTAGGCGCCGGGCTCGATGTCCCAGGCCGCCTCCAACGCGCTCATGCCGACCTCTCGGCGGAGGGCGACCTCGTCCAGCACCCACGCCAGGTAGCCGTCGACCAGCGCGACCGCGGACAGGTCGGTTACCGGTCCATGGCCGGGCACGACCACCGACGGCGCCAGCTCGGCGATCCGCCGGCAGGCGGCCCGCCACCCGTCGAGCGGGCCGGCCCAGACGATCGGGGTCGAGCCGTGGAACACGATGTCGCCGGTGAACACGACGCCGGCATCGGGGACGTGGGCGATGACGTCGCCGGCGGTGTGCGCCGGGCCCACCACCTCGAGCGCCACCTGCCGGCCGCCGATGTCGAGCTCGAGGCGCCCGGCAAACGTCTCGGTCGGCGGCGTCGGCACGATGTCGTCGAAGCGGAACGGGCCGAACGCCTCGGCGACGAACCGATTGCCGTCCGGGCCGAGGTCGATTTGTGCGAGCGAGTGCAGCAGGGCCGGCGGCACCTCATCCATCTCGCGAGCCGCGGCCTCCGAGGCCACGATGCGCGCGTCGGACACGAGCTGGTTGCCGTAGGTGTGGTCGCCGTTGGCGTGGGTGTTCACGACGGTCTCGATCGGGCCCCGCTCGAGGACGCGGGCCATGGCCGTGAGCATGTCCCGGGTCAGCGCCAGGTCGAACAGGGTGTCGACGAGCAGCGAGGTGCCATCGCCGCTCACGAGGCCCGCGTTGCTGTAGCCCCATGAGCCGTCGGGTTGCAGGTACGCCCAGGTGCCGTCGGCGACCTCGGTCAATCCTCGTGTGAAGGCCATCGTTCCTCCTGTTGACCGAGGTGGTTCCGGAAGCAGGCCTGGTGGGTCGGCGCCCGGACGCGCCGAGCTTTGCAGCCCCCGTCGCTGGTGTGCGACCCGGCAATGACCAGTTCAAACCCGCCGCCGAGGGCCGTTTGCACGGCGGCGAGCGGCGGGTACCGACAGCGAGGCCCGGCCGGCGCCAGACCCCAAAACGAAGACAGGAAGAGGACGCTATGTCACCCTGCAATCGCTCCCGCGTGGTGCGCTCATCGGCTGTGGTCGTCGCGCTCACGGCCGCGTCGGTCGGTCTCGTGAGCGGCGCGGCAACCGCCGCGCCCGCAGCTCCGGGGCCGCCTGCTCCGGCGGCTCGGCCGCTCGTCCACCGCGCTGCGGCGTCGGGCCCGACGCGGGCCCACCCCGCGGCCCACGTCGAGCGCACCCTGGCCATGGGCATCGTGTACTTCAACCGGCAAGAGACGTCGCAGGCCGCGGCGGCGGGCACCGTGCCCGAAGCCTGCGCGCTGCTCGCCGATGCGGCCGGCGGCCCGGCCGGGCAGGCCATCGCCTGGGGCTGCTTCCTCCACGGCACGAGCATCGCGGTGCAGGCGCACCTCGCCGACGCGCGAGGCATCTGCCTGAAGATCTCGATGCCGTGGGTGATCATGCCGATGGCGCCATACCTGTGGCCGAGCACCTACCGTGGCGAGAACTGCTTCTGAGGCGGTAGTGGCTCTCCCTGGCGCGCAGCCGGTCGCATGACCGACGCAGACCTCGGGCTCTGGCGGACGACTCGGCTCGTCCACCAGGGCCCGTCACGCGCCCGCCGACGCCCCGGGCGGCTCGCAACCTTCCGCCAGCGCTGGTACCGCAGTCGGCGGCCCGGGCTAGACCGTCGGCGGGAGCCAAGCGGACGGGGGATGCGGATGCGGGGATGGACGCGGCGGCCTGGTCGGAGTCGGTGAAGGTGCGCCTGCCGGAAGGCCTGCGTTGGCTCGAGGCGCGCGAGTCAGGAGCCACGTGGCTGCGGAGCCTGCCGTCGGTCCTCGACGAGCTGGCCGATCGCTGGTCGCTCGAGCTGGGGGAGCCGTACGTCGATGCGCACGTCAGCTTCGCCTGTCCGGCGACGCGGGCCGACGCCACCGAGGTCGTGCTCAAGGTGCAATGGCCGCACCCCGAGGCCGCTGAGGAAGCCGCGGCGCTGCGGTCATGGAACGGCCGGGGCTACGTCGAGCTGCTCGACCACGACCCGCACCGGCACGCGCTGCTCCTCGAGCGCTGCGACCCCGGCGTCGCCCTGTCGACCCTCGACCCGGAGCGCGCGATTGACGCCTACGTCGCGCTCCTCCGCGAGCAATGGGTCGACCCGGGGCCCGGCGCGGGCTTCGTGACGCTCGCCGCGCAGGCCAGGCGGTGGGTCGACCAGCTCAGCGAGCGGTGGGACGATGCCGGTCGTCCGTTCGAGCGATCGTTGCTGGACGCGACCCGCTCGCTGGTGGACGAGCTGGCGGACAGCCAGGCCGACTCGTGCCTGGTGAACCTGGACCTGCACGGTGGGAACGTGCTGTCGGCGCAGCGGCGACCGTGGCTCGCGATCGATCCCAAGCCGGTGGTCGGCGAGCGAGCGATGAGCCTGGCGCCGATCGTCCGCGCCTCTGAGCTCGGCCAGGGCGCGGTCGCCGTGGCTCGTCGCCTCGACCGGTTGAGCGACGAGCTCGCGATCGATCGGTCGCGCGCTCGCGGCTGGGCGATCGTGCAGGCCGTCGCGTGGTCGCTCGAAGGGCCGCGGGTGTTCTCCCGCCACCTCGACACCGCTCGCTGGCTCCTCGCGCTGGATCGCTGACCGGCGGCGGCCGCGGCGATCAGTCGACGGTGATGCGGCTGGCCGTGCGGTTCTCCGACCAATGGCTGCGGTCGTTGGCGAAGAACGGCGGCCGGCTCGTGAGCATCGGGGTCTCCAGCCAGAGCCGCTTGAGGTGGCGGACGCGGCCGCTGGCGCGGTCGTCTTCGTAGGCCGTGCGGCCGTGGAGCACGTGGTAGTTGTTGATGAACTGCATGTCGCCCGGCTGCAGGTCCATGAGCACGTGGTTGGCCGGATCGTCGGCCATATGCACCACGGCTTCGAGCGCCTCGCGCTGCAGGGCGTTGAGCCGGGGCGCCTCCGGGTGGCGCTGTGAGGCCCAGATGTACGGCGGGATGCAGCGCACGAACAGGCGCCCGTCCCATTCGGTGAAGACCGGCACCAGGTAGTACGGCCGGCCGCCCGGTGGCTGCTCGCCGCGGTAGTCGTAGGGCAGCGGGTCGTAGAGCGCCGCGGCGAGGTCGGGGCGCTCGGCGACGAGCTGGTTGTGGATGCGCACCGAGTTGGCGACCGCCGACAGGCCGCCCTCGCGGCCGTTCTCGAGGCAGAGGAGGCCCACGAGGTCGGAGCCGTCGCAGTGGAACGGCAGGGCGATGCCGCCCAGCTCGTTGCCGCGAGCGGTGGGGTCGTCGATCGCCTTGTGCTGGTCGATGACGTCGCCGAGCACGTGCCCGTGCTTGTTCTGCGCCCACGGCAGGCCGAGGTGCGTGCCGATGCCCCAGTACAGGACCTCCATCTCAGCCTGCGTGTAGGCCTGCCGGTCGACGCCGCGGAGGCGCACGAACCCGCGCCCGTCGACGAGGTCGTGCTCGATTCGCTCCAGGCGCTGGTCGAGGGTCGGCAACGGGAAGTCGTCGCGGCCCAGCTGGAGGACGTCGGCGGATCTCGTGAGGGCGTGGCGCAGCGCGGTCTCGAGCTCGGCCAGCTCGGCGTCGGCGAAGCACTCGGTCCACTTGGCCTCGTCGGCGACGTCGCTCGACGACCAGGCGCACTGCGGCTCGAGGACGCGGGGAGTGGCGGTCACGAGCACGCCGCCTCACGTGGGCTCGGCTGTTGCCCGCGCACGAAGCGGCCGGCGAGCGCCCCGGTCGGCTCGCCGTCGGCGTAGGTCTCGACGCCGGCCACGATCGTGTGGAGGTAGCCGCGCGCGCGTTGGGTGAGGCGCTTCCCGCCGGCGGGCAGGTCGTGCACCATCCGGGGCGGGTCGAGGGCGAGACCGTCGAAGTCGATGACGTTGACGTCGGCCTTGTAGCCGGGGGCGAGGATGCCGCGGTCGAGCAGGCCGACCGCCTCGGCCGTGGCTCGGCTCTGGCGCTGGATGAGGAACGGGAGCTCGAACGTCGTGCCCCGCGTCCGGTCCCGGCCCCAGTGGGTGAGCAGGGAGGTGGGAAAGCTCGCGTCGCAGATGGTCCCGACGTGGGCGCCGCCGTCGCTCAAGCCCGGCACCGTGCGGGGGTGGGCGATCATCTCGGCGGCGGCATCGAGGTTGCCGTCGAAGTAGTTGAGGAACGGAAAGTAGAGCAGCGCGCGTCCGTCGTCGCCGAGGAGCAGGTCGACGTACATCTCCAACGGGTCGACGCCAGAGCGCTGGGCCCGGGCCGCGAGGCTGTCCTCCGGCGTCGGCTCGTAGTCGGGCGGATCCCCCAGCTCGAACGTGTGCTCCAGCGGGAGGGACACGCCGGACGCCCGTAGTTCCGCGACGAGGCGCTCGCGCTGCTCGGGCTCGGCGAGCCGGCGCGCCTGTTCCGCGAGCGGGAGGTCGGCGACGGCTTGGAAGCTCGGCGTGCGCCCGAGCGGGTTGATGGAGGCCTGGAGCCCGAGGAGCACGCCCACGGCCCGGGCCGCCACCTGGGCCCGCATCGTGAGGCCTTCGGCGGCAGCAGCATCGAGCAGGGCCAGCTTCGAGCGGTACCCGGTGCCGGCCGAGCTCTGCAGCAGCGAGAGCGAGAGCGGCCGGCCCGATGCCCGCATCATCTCCAGCAACGTCTCGCCCTCGCCGGGGCCTTGGCTGAAGTCCGAGACGACCTGCAGGACCCCGCGGCCGGTCTCGCCGATGGCGCGGGCGATGCCGACGAGCTCCTCGCGGGCGGCGGTGAGCGTCGGCGTGGGTTCGCCGCGGCTCGTGCGGTGGTTGAGCGTGCGCGACGTGGTGAAGCCCAGCGCCCCGGCCCGGATGCCCTCGGCGGCGAGGCGGCCCATGGCCTCGATCTCCTCGGCGGACGCCGGCTCGCGGTCGGCGCCCCGCTGGCCCATCACGTAGAGCCGCACGGGCGCGTGGCACACCTGAGCGGCGATGTCGATGTCGTAGCGGCGGCGCTCCAGCGCGTCGAGGTAGTCGGCGATCGACTCCCACTCCCACGAGAGGCCCTCGTGGAGCACCGCGCCGGGCAGGTCTTCGACGCCCTCCATCAGCTCGACCAGCGTGTGGCGGTCGCCCGGTCGCACCGGCGCGAACCCGACGCCGCAGTTCCCGGTCACGACCGTGGTGACGCCGTGGCCCGACGAGGGTTGGAGTCGCTCGTCCCAGGTCGCCTGGCCGTCGTAGTGCGTGTGGATGTCGACGAACCCGGGGGCGACGATGGCCCCGGCGGCGTCGATCTCCCGGGTGCCGCGCCCGTCGACCACCCCGACATCGACCACGCGCCCGTCGGCGATCGCCACATCCGCGGTGCGGGCCGGTGCGCCGGTGCCGTCGATGACCGTGCCGGACCTGATGACGAGATCGAACGCCATGTCGCCTCCCCCTCGTGAGTGGCTCAAGAGTGCCATCTCGCTCTGCGGGATGTCCGGCTGACGGGCCAGCGGACGGCAGCGCCTCCGCCCGCGCCGGGCCCTTGGGAGGCGGCGCGCGGGTGGCCATGGGGAACCGCCCCGCGGCCGGCCGGCGCGGATAGCGTGCGCGGGGAACGGGGGGGCGATGACGGGGCGACGGGTGGTTGCAGTGCTCGCGGCGACGCTTGTGGTGGCCGGCGGCACCCAGGCCGGCGCGGCCTCCGGGCCCGTAGCCGCGCCCAACGCGGCGATCTCGGTGGCGCCGCACACCGTCGCTCGCGGCGGCACCGTGACGGTGACCGGCCACTGTGGCTCCGGGCCGGGTGCAGCGGATGCGTACGCGTCGTTCCGTGCGTACGTCAAGGCCGGTGATCCCGGCTCGCCGTACGAGATCGCGGGGCACATCCCGTTGGTGGACTCGGCCGCCTTCACGGCGCAGCTCGACCTGCCGGTCGGCGCGCCGCCGGCGTCCTACGTCGTGCAGATGGCCTGCGGATTCCAGGATCAGCTTTCTGCGAGCGTCGTCGATGCTCAGGGGCTCACCGTCACCCACGATCCCCCGCTGGTGCCCGGCCGCCGCCCGACGGTCACCCTGACGACGCCGGCTGAGCCCGGCGGGAGCTACCAGGTCGGCGGTTCGTGCCCGGCGACCCACCCGGCCGCCGACCGGGTGCTCCTGCAGGCGGCCGTCTTCGCCGGCAACCCCAGCCCGCAGCTCGAGTACACCCGCGTCCAGCTCGGGTCCGGCGGCCACTTCCACGCGACCGTGCCGGTTCCGAAGAACGAGCCGCTGGGTGTGCACCGGCTCGTGATGTTCTGCCGCTCCGGTGGCCTGTTCCTCGGCCAGGCGGCGGCCGAATACACGGTGGCGAGCCGCTCGACGACCACGATGACGACCGCCACCTTGACGTCCACCTCCGGGCCACCAGCCCCCGAGCCGCCCGAGCGACCGCCGACGGCTCCGCCGGCGCAGCCGGTCGCAGTGACGGCGCGCTTCACCGGGTAGCTCGCACCCACCACGCCGAGCGTGGCTGGTGCCAGGTGCCGATCAGCGCGTGCGTGGGCTCCTCACGGCAGCGTCCGACCGGTGAACGCGACGAGGCGCAGCATCGTGGGGGCCCCGTCCGGTGCGGGCTGCTCGGATCCGAAGCCGCCGCCGTCGCGCATCTCCGGCGAGATGGCCTCGCGGGCGAAGGCGTCGACCTCGGCCACGAGGGGCTCGGGCGGCTGCCATGGCTGGTTGGTCGAGGTCGCGAGGTCCCAGCCGTGCACGAGGCCGTCGAGCGCGACGAGACGGGCGAAGACGGCGCCCGGCAGCGGCCCGCCGGGTGTCGTGATCGTGCGATCGAGGGCGCCCGCGCTCTGGACGGCGTCGAGCAGGCCGTCCATGGCCCGGTCGAACCGAGCCGTCGGCGCGGTGTCGGCCGACGCCGTACCACCGTCGTGCTCCGTCGCGGTCTCGCCGCGGAACATGGGCGCGAAGCCCGAGGCCAGCCCGGTCATGTGCTCCAGCACGTCGGCGACGCTGAACGCCGCGCATGGCGTGGCCGCGCCGAGCTGGTCGTCGGCGATGCCGCCTGCCACCTCCTTCAGCATCGGGATGATGACGGCGAGCTGCTCGTTGCCTTCCATGTCCGGACTCCTTTGTCGTGGTGCGGATGCGGATCGGGGTTCACCCGGCCATGCGGGCGATCATGTGGTCCATCACGGCGCCGTGCTCGTGCTGTGGGCTGAAGAGGATGACCTCCGCGTCGTCGACGACGCGGACGCTGTGTCCGGGCGGCCAATGGAACAGGTCGTCGGCCCGGCACGTCTCCTCGGTGCCGTCGACGTACGACACGACCACCTCGCCCGAGACCATGAACCCCCAATGGGGAGCTTGGCACGCGTCGTCTTCCAAGCCGACGAGGAGCGGCGCGATGTCGGTGCCGGCACCGAGCGAGAAGTACTCGGCGCCGAGGGGCGAGCCTGCGTCCAGGGCACCGAAGCCGATGGCTTGCCGGGCCACGGCGCCGGGCACGTCGATCTTGGTGGGGATGGCGTTCTTGGTGATGCGCATGTGGGCCTCGTCTCGATCGGTGTCATTGCGGGGCTCGGTGAGCGCCGCGGGCTGCTGACAGGTCCAATTGAGACGGGCTCCGTGGGCCCCGGATAGTTCCAATACTGAACCGGTAGTCTCCGGCGATGGGTCCTTATGGTCAGTACTGCCCCATCTCGCGATCAGCGGAGATCCTGGGTGACCGATGGACGATCCACATCATCCGCGACCTGATCACGGGCACCTCGAGGTTCAACGAGCTGATCCGTGGCAATCCCGGGCTCTCACGCGCCCTGCTCAGCCGGCGGCTCCGGCAGCTGCAAGCGGCCGGTGTCGTCGACCAAGCCGACGACGGCACGTACCGGCTCACCGAGGCCGGGCGTGATCTCGAACCGGTCGTGTTCGGTCTGGCCACCTGGGGCGCGCGCTGGACGTTCGGCGAGCCGGCCGCGGAAGAGCTCGACCCCGACCTGTTGCTCTGGTGGCTGCACCGGCGCATGGACACGACGAACATCCCGCGGCCGCGCTTCACGGTGTACGTGCCGTTCACCGACCACCCGAAGCGCTATTGGATCGTGATCGAGCAGGAAGCATCGCTCTGCCTCGCCGATCCGGGGTTCGAGGTCGACGTCACCCTGCGCACCGACCGTGCCGCGCTCTATCAGACCTATCTCGGCCACACCTCGCTGTTCGAGGCGCAGCGTGCGGGCCGCGTCGAGCTGGACGGTTCGCGGCAGGCCGTCGAGGCGTTCTTTGCCGCGTTCCGCCAGTCACCGGTGGCGTCGATCGTCAGCGCGGAGTCCGCCTGAAGCCATTCACGGGAAGCGGCTCGTGTAGGGCACCGACGCGCGGAGGAACGCGACGAGCGCGGAAGGCGGCAGCGGCGAGGTGCGCCACGTGTCGAAGAGCCCCTTGTCCGGGATCTTGCGGATCAGGCCGAGGTGGATGAGCAGCGTGCTGGTCACCGGCGACAGGACGCGCTTGCCCTCGGGAGACTCGGAGAACTTGGTCATCAGCCCACCTCGGGTCAGGCCGTGGTGTTGCAGCTGGTCGACCCAATACGTCACCCCCGCGTCGTCGGCCTTGCGCGTCAGCACGTTCACGTAGACGCGCTGCACGAACTCGCGGTCGCTCAGGGGCCCATAGGCGCTCTTGAACTCGGCGGACTGCGCGAACTTCTCGGCGATGCCGGCGAGCCCGCCCCCAGTCGAATACTGGCCGAGCCAGTAGTCGTAGCCGCCTTGATCGGGCTCGCGGAGGAAGAACGCCCAGTACAGGCGCAGCACCGGGGCGCGGCTCCCGGCCCAGGGCGCGGCAACGGCCTTGTTCACGATGTAGAGGTTGGGAGGCTGCTCGCCGTTGCGGATCTGCGCGACTCCTTCGGCCAGCTCGGTGGCCGTGGGGGAGCGCCCGACGAAGTCCTTGTACTGCTGGGTGACGAAGCCCGAGAGGTCGCTGAACGGCGCGGACGACACCCCGGTCTCGGAGACGAACGCGTCGTCGGACGTGTTCGTGTCGTTGCGCACCAGGGTGGCCGAGGCCGAGTCGTAGGCCACGCGCCGGCCGGTCTGGTCCGCCGAGAGCCGGAACGTGAGGCCGTTGCCGGGCTGGCCGGCGGCGTTGGCGCTGATCAGCCGCATGGCCGAGGTCGCCAGCGTCGTCGTGTAGACGTTCGAGCCGATGCCGTTGCCGGCCGGCAGCGTCACGTTCGCGTCCTCCGACGACCAGGCCACGACGGTGCCGTCGCGGCTGAGCGCGGTGCTGAAGCGCGACCCCTTGGCCAGCTGGCCGCCGGCCGAGTCGGTGCTGACGCGGGTGAGGGCGCCGTTGGACCGGGTCCAGACGAACGAGTCCTGCTGGCCGTTCGTGTCGCCGGCCACCAGGTTGCTCGCATCGGAGTTGAAGGAGACCTTCGACCCGTCGCCGCTGATGGAAACCTCTTTGGAATGGCCGTTGCCCTGGGTGGCGCCCTTGACGCTCACCCGCGTCGTGGTCGAATCCTTGAGCGAGCGCACGAAGACGTCGAACTTGGCGTTGGTGTCGCCGGGCACGAGGTTGGTCGCCTGGGACATGAAGACCACCCAGTTCCCGTCGCCGCTGATCATGGCGAACTGGCTGTGGCTGTCGCCCTGCGCCGACGCGGTCGACACGCTGACCCGGTCCGTCGTGTTCGCGGCCAGGTGGCGGACGAACACGTCGTAGGCCTGGTTCGTGTCGAGCGCGACCAGGTTGGTGGCGGCCGAGTCGAAGACGATCTCGGTGCCGGCGCCGTCGATGGTGGCGAACTGGCTGTCGCCGTTGCCTGCGGTGCCGTTCGTGGCGACGCTGACCCGCTGGGTCACGTTGGCGACCACGTCCCGCCGGAACACGTCCTGGTGGCCACCGGTGTCGCCGGCGACGAGGTTGGTGGCGCCCGAGTCGAAGACCACGAACCGTCCGTCGTCGCTCACGCTCGGGTTGCTCGACGCCCCGTCGGGCACCCCGTTCGGATCGAGCGCCCGCGAGACCAGCACCGTGGTGTTCGTCGAGAGGTCGCGCCGATAGACCTGACCGAACGACCCGGCGCCCGGGAACGACGGGAACGCCATCTCGAAGACCACATAGCGACCGTCGGGCGTGATCTTCGGAGCGAAACCCCCGTCAGACTGCCTGCCGCCGCTCGACACCGAGACCCGGGAGGTCACCGTGGACGTCGTCGGGACGGCGGCGGCCGATGGCTCGGCTAGGCCGACGCCCGTGACCGCCGCCACGATCGTGACGGCCGTCAGCAGCCGGGGAACGTGATCGAGCAGGCCGGGCATCCGTCAAACCTAGGGACCCGCCGCCGCTTCTGTGGCGTCGGCGCATCCAAGGGCAGCCGGGAGCGGCGCAGGCCGGGGACGTCCCTCTCAGGCGCGCCACCGCGTCGCGCCGCCGGGTTCGATCGTGGCGACGGCGGTCGCCGCGCGCATGTCCAAGCGGTAGACGGACCATGGCGGTGGACCAGCCGAGGGGGCGCTGTAGTCGGCGGTCAACGCCCGGCCGGATTCATCGACACGGACGGGCCACCCCTCCGCGGCCCAGCGGGCTGCCATCGCGGCCACCGTGTCGGGGTCGGTGACCTTGTGCGCCTCGCCCTCGACCACCAGGTCGAACGCCTCCGTGGCCACGCTGAGGGTGCAGCGCGGGTCGCGGGCGAGGTTGCGACCCTTGCGGGTGGCGGCGCCGGTCTCGAACCAGAAGGCGCCGTCGGCCCAGACCGCGCCGACGCCCGTGACGTGCGGGCTGCCGTCCGGCCGGATCGTCGCGAGCCAGCACGTGTGGCGGGTGAGGCCACCGCTGCCCGGCGCCTGGGTCAGGCCTTCGTCGAGGCGCGCGGTCACGCGCTCCCAGTCGACGCCTGGCGTCCCGTAGATGTCGTCGAGGTTCGTCGCTTCCACGTTCGGTGGACGTTACGAGCGCCGGAGGTTCATCGCGGGGGCCGCGCTATGACCAGGTGTTCGTGTGGATCATCCGGTCGAGGTCGCGGCGAGCGCCGGGCTTGAAGTCGGTGCCCCCGAGCGTGTGGGCGACCGGGATCAAGGCGGCCTGCATGACGTGGTCCGGGATGCCGAGCAGCTCCTGCGCCTTCTGCTCGTGGATCAGGTGCAGGGTGGTCCAGCACGTGCCCAGGCCACGGGCGCGGGCCGCCAGCATGAAGCTCCACACCGCGGGCAGCAGCGAGCCCCAGACGCCGGCCTGCATGGCCAACGGCGCCTTGTCGGTGCGGCCCTCGATGCAGGGGATCACGTGCACCGGCGCCTCGCCCATGTGGTCGGCCAGGTACTGCGCCGAGCTGATCACGCGCTTGGTGGCCGCCACGTAGCCCGGATCGTCGGGCGGGAGGTTGGCGACGACCGCGTCGGGGTCGCCGTACATCAGCGCGAAGCCTTCGGCGTACCACTCGCCCAGCTGTCGGCGCGTGCCCTCGTCGGTGACGACGATGAAGTGCCACCCCTGGCTGTTTCCACCGGTGGGCGCCTGCGCGGCGATCTCGAAGCACTCGCGCAGCAGTTCGGGCTCGACCGGGCGGGCGAAGTCGAGTCGCTTGCGCACGGCTCGGGTGGTGGAGAGGAGCTGGTCAGGATCGAGGTTCAGCAGTGGCGGCACGATCGCGGATCGTACCGCCGCGCCGGCGTCGGCCTGGTGGAAGGATGCCCGCGGCCGCTCGATCAGGTGCAGCGCTGGTGTCGGCTGGCCGGCGAGTGGCCCGGGCCGTCACGCCCGCCGCGGCGACCGTTGCGGATGGAAGGATGCGCACATGACGACTGAGCGCATGGAAGTCCAGCGCACCATCGAGGCGGATCCGGCAACGATCTTCGCGCTCCTCTGCGACCCGCAGGGCCACGTCGCGATCGACAGCTCGGGCATGTTGCAGGCCGCCACCGGTGACCCGGCTGCCGCGGTCGGCGACAGCTTCGTCGTCCACATGGACCGCGAAGCCCTCAACGACTATCCGATGGGCCGCTACGACGTCACGGTCACGATCACGACGTTCGTCCCGGACCGCGAGATCGCCTGGACGATCCTCGGCGAGATCCGCCCACCGATCGGCCACGTCTACGGCTACACGCTCGAGCCGGTCGAGGGGGCGACGCTCGTGACCTCCTACTACGACTGGTCGTCGATCGACCCGGTCTGGAGGGAGGCCAACATCTTCCCGATCCTCTCCGAGGGAGCGCTCCGCGCCACGCTCGGCATCTTGGACCGCACCGTGGCCAAGCGCGCCTGACGCGCACGAGCACCGCCGCCCCGACGATCCGCGCGGCCAGGGTTGAAACCACGGTGGGTGGCCGATGGGTCTCCGAGTGCACACGGCCGGGGCGATCCTTGGTGCTCGGAGGAGCGATGACCGAAGAGACGACTGGCCTCATCGCCACGAAGGCCGCGTGGAAGACCTCAGCGCTGCGTGCCGAGCGGCTGTCCGGCGTCCTCTCCGTGCTCGGGCTCGTCCTCATCCCGGCGCTGATCATCCCCAGCGCCACCGTCGCGTCGTGGTTCACGGCGGGGCTGCCGATGTACGTGCTCGCCGCGACGATCATGGGCGTGAGCGCCGCGCCGCTGGTCTTCTTCATGTGGCGGACGGGCCGGCGTCAGCAGTCGAGCACCATGGAGCTGATGGACGGGCTCGAGCGGCAGATGACCGAGGCCCTCTCCGCCGCCGGGCGCGCGGCCGAGCGGCGTGAGGCGCAGGCGCACCGCCAGGAGTTCGAGACCCGGCTGGCCAGCGCCCTCGAGATGGCCGAAGGCGAGGCCGAGGTGATCGACGTGGTCGAGCGCTCGTTCCTCACGACGCTGCCCGGGCTTCCGGCCGAGCTCCTCCTCGCCGACAACAGCCACGCCCATCTGACGCGGATGGCCGTGTCGTCGGAGGCCGAGCCGCCGGCTTGCAGCATCAGCTCGCCCGACCACTGCCCGGCCGCCCGTCGGGCGCAGATCCAGCGGTTCCCCGACAGCGACGCGCTCGACGCCTGCCCGAAGCTCCGCGGGCGGGCGCAGGGCCGGTGCTCCGCGGTGTGCGTCCCGGTGTCGATCATGGGCCGCACGGTGGGGGTCATCCACGCCACCTCCGAGCCCTTCGCCCCGCTCCGCGACGAGGCCGTCCACGATCTCGGCACGCTCGCCAACCTGGCCGGGGCGCGGATCGGCCTCCTGCGCATGGTCGCCGACACCCGGCTGCAGGCCGCCACCGACAGCCTCACCGGGTTGCTCAATCGCCGGTCGCTCGAGAACAAGGTGCGGATCCTGCGCGAGGCCGACGTGCCCTTCGCCGTGGTCATGGCCGACCTCGACCACTTCAAGCGCCTCAACGACGCCCATGGCCACGAGACGGGCGACCGGGCGCTCCGGCTGTTCGCGCGCACGCTGCAGGCCGGGCTGCGGACGCAGGACCTGGTGAGCCGCCACGGCGGCGAGGAGTTCGCCATCGTGCTGCCCGGATGCACGGCGAGCGACGCGAGCGCGCTCATGGAGAAGGTCCGCGGCGAGATCGCTCGCGCCGTGGCCGGTGCCGGCATCCCCGCCGTGACCGCCAGCTTCGGCGTCGTCGCCGCGCTGGCGGGTGAAGAGCTGCCGACCGCCCTGGCACGCGCCGATGCCGCCCTCTTCGAGGCCAAGCGCAGCGGCCGCGACCGCATCGTGACGCGCGAGAGCAACGTGCGCGACGACCTCGCGCACGACGCCGGCGTCACCGTGACCGCCGCCGCGCCCGCCGATCACGAGACCGCGACGCGGCGCCCGGGGCGCGCCCCGGTGCCGGCGGGATGATCGCGGCGCCGCCCACCCGGTGATCGAGGGCGCCGCGTGCGCCCGTCAGCTCTTGGAGATCCAGAGACCGAGGAGCGAGTGCCCGGTGGCCAGGCCGGGGTTTGGATCGCTGCCGCCCGGCAGCTTCGGCCCGAGGATGCCGTGCACGTTCGGGCGCTCGGCGATCGCCCACGGGGCCAGCCAGGTCCACACGTTCCACACCTGGGCCGCGAACTCGCGCGTCACGGACTCGTACATCTGGATGCGCTTGGCCGGATCGGGCTCGGCCCGGGCATCGTCCAGCAGCTTGTTGATCACGGGATCGTTGAACCGGCCGAAGTTGACCGGGTTGGAGATGCCGTACCACCACACGTACTGGGTGTCGGGGTCGCCGCCGGGGTGGTTGCGCCAGCCCTGGGCCTGGAACGTGCCACCGATGGCGTCGTTGATGGTCTTCGCCTGGTCCTCGGTGTTGATGTTGACCGTGATGCCGACCTTCTTGGCCTGCTCCTGCATGAGCTCGGCGAGGCGGATTCCGGTGGGCGACGCGTCGTTGGTGAAGGTGAACGTCGGGTCCTTGCCCTCGGCCCGGTAGGCGTCCACGAGCTTCTTGGCCGCCACCGGGTCGAACTTGGGGAAGCCGGGGTCCTTCACGTAGCCCGGGCTCCCGGGCGCGAACGGTCCGTCGGTGAGCGACGGGAGGCCGTTGTTGTAGATCGCGTTCAGCAGCTTGCGATCGATGCCCATGGCGAGCGCCCTGCGCATGCGGATGTCGTTGAACGGCGGCCGGGCCGAGTTGAGCAGCGTGTAGGCCACCTCGCCGTACTTCTCGGAGACGAGCAGGTTGAGGGCGCCCGACTTCCTCAGCGTGTCCCACTTGCCGATGTCGGCGGCGCTCGAGGTGTGGGCGATGTTGGCGTCGCCGGTCTGCAGCGCGTTCAACATCACGGTGCTGTCCGGCAT
The DNA here is from genome assembly GCA_025463985.1 of Acidimicrobiales bacterium. Classification (GTDB taxonomy): domain Bacteria; phylum Actinomycetota; class Acidimicrobiia; order Acidimicrobiales; family Iamiaceae; genus JAODBM01. The sequence goes on along the minus strand of JAODBM010000053.1, from coordinate 23,937 downwards.
CGGTCGGAACGTGATGCCATCGACGTAGGGGTACGGCTGGCCGTCCGGCGCCTTCTGCCAGTAGCCGGGGTTGCGGACCGCGACGAGCGACTGATGGGGCGTCCAGCTCACGAACTTGAACGGCCCGGTGCCGATCAGCTTGCGGTCACACGTCTGCTTGTCGTCGAGCTGGGCCTGCGCCATGATCCCCATCCGCGAGGAGCTGTACAGGTAGGCCGGGAAGGCCACCCACGGCTTCTTCATCTTCACATCGAGCGACAGTGGCCCGGTGGTGCTGATCGAGTCGATGTTGCTGAGGACGAACAGGAACAGCAGCGACGACCGGCCCGGGTACTTGCCGCGGTACGCGTCGAGGTTGTTCTTGACGACCTGCGCGGTCAGCGGCGACCCGTCGTGGAACGTGATGCCGGGGCGCAGCGTGATCGTCCACGACGTGTAGGCGGCGTTGTGGTCGACGCTCTTGGCCAGGTAGGGCACGTAGTCGCCCTTGGCGTTCGGCATGGTGAGCGTGTCGTAGACGGCCCGCACGACCATCATCCCGGAGATGGCCAGCTGGCCCTCCGTGAGGCAGAAGCCGCCGTCGGTGTCGGCCTCGAGCCCGTACACGAGCTGTCCGCCACGCACCGGCGTGCCGGCGCCTTGCAGCCCCGACTCGACGTCCATGGTCAACGACGTCCCGGCCGTGCCTGCACCACCGGTCCCGCTGCTGCCCGCCTTCTTCCCACCGCAGGCCGCGGCGACGAGGCACACCGCGAGGAGCGCGATGCCCACGCGTCGCCGCGTGGAACGGGCGCCCGGTCCGGGTTCTGTGCCCATGCAAACCACCTCGGGGAGAGCGCCAGCCCGCACGCTGCGAGCTGCGACGGTGGCGACACGGTAGCGAAGTCTCCACCGAACCTGCCACGCCCCCGGGCACGGCAAGGAACTGGTTCTCGTCCATCAAGAACAAGGTTCTGCAATGTGGTAGTGATCTCTCCGAGAGACCGCGCTCGGCCGGCGCAGAGCGGCAGAGCAGTCGGCTTCCGTCGGGGGAGAGCGCGTGAACGTCGTGATCGGTGCGTCGTCAGGAATGGGCGCCGCAGTGGCGCGGCTGCTCGCCGATCGGGGCCCGCTCTTGTTGGCCGACCGCGACGGTGACGGCGCTGACATCGTCGCCTGTGACATCACGAGACCGGAGGACGTCGCCGCCGTCGTCCGGTCCGTCGATGAGCTCGGCGCGCTCGTGGTGACGGCGGGCCTCTCACCCTCGATGGCCGGCGGCCGCGACATCTACGCCGTCAACCTCGTCGCGCTGGAGCGAGTGCTGCGGGCCTTCGAGCCGACGCTCCGGCCGGGCTCCGCTGCGGTCTGCTTCGCCTCCATGGCCGCGCACCTCATGCCGCTGCCCCCGGGCGTCGGATCGGTGCTGGACGAGCCGTCGTCGCCCGCGTTCTTCGACGACCTCGCCGCCGCCGGGATCGATGTCGACGACCCTTCCACGGCGTACGCGTACTCCAAGGCGGGTGTCCTGCGCCTCGTCCGGCGCCTCGCGGGGACCTGGGGCACGAAGGGTGCCCGGCTCCTGTCGCTCTCTCCCGGCATCATCGACACCGGCATGGGACGGTTGGAGGCCTCGAACGAGCCGATGATGGAGGCGATGGTGCGAGGCAGTGCCATCGGCCGGCAGGCCGACCCCGACGAGGTAGCTGCGGTGGCGGTATTCCTCACCTCGGAGCAGGCGTCGTTCATGACCGGCACCGACGTCCTCGTCGACGGCGGCGCCGTCGCCGCGATGGTGCCGCCGACCCCATGACGTCAGCGGCCGCCGACGAGCCGGGCGAAGGTCCCGAGGCCGCGACCGAACTGCCAGGCCCGACGACCTCGACCCTCGAGCGGCACCCGTGGAACAGGGAATTTCACTGGGTCGACCGGTGCGGCCCCTTTCGGCGGCTCACCGTCGACGAGGCGGCCCGCTTCGATCGTGACGGCCACGTCGTGCTCCGCAACGTCCTCGACCTCGAGGAGCTCGATCGCGTCCGGGCCGCCTGTGACGAGGCCGAGGCGGCCACCGACGCCATCCTCCGCGACCAGGCCGACGACCGGATCTTCATCGCGGAGAGCGGCGCCATCACGTTCTCCCCGCACCTCGTGACCCGCTCCGACGTCGCCCGTGACTTCGCCGCCTCGGCCGTGTTCGCCGACCTGTGCGCTGATCTGGTCGGCCCTGACGTCAACCTCTACTGGGACCAGGCCGTCTACAAGAAGCCCGAGAAGCCCCGCCGGTTCCCCTGGCACCAGGACAACGGCTACACGTACGTCGAGCCGCAGCAGTACCTCACGTGCTGGGTGCCGCTGACCGACGCCACCAGGCACAACGGCTGCCCGCAGGTCGTCTCGGGGGTGCATCGGCTCGGGACGCTGCTCCATGCCTACGTCGAGCCGCTCGGCTGGGAGTGCTTCCGTGGACCGCCGGCCCCGCCCGTGGTCTGCGAGGCCGCGCCCGGCGACGTGATCGTCTTCTCGTCCCTCACACCGCATCTGACCGGACCCAACACGACGAGCGACGTGCGGAAGGCCTACATCCTCCAGTACGCGCCGGCCGGGTCCGTCGCGTTGCACGGCGACCCTTCGGCGGGCCCGCCCACCGGTCAAGCTCCGCAAGACGATCCCGGCCGCCAGCACGCCATCATCCGCGCTGGCGAGCGTTGTCCCACCCCCACCTCATGACCGTCGCCGGGGCGCTGAGGCCGCGCTGACCGGTCAGGCAAGCGGTGTATAGGGCGTCGGCGGTGGGCGCACGCCAGGTCCGAGCGGTCCGCCGATGAGTTGCGCGACTGCGTCGGCGAACTCTGGATCTTCGCCGATGAATGAAACGCCGCAGTAGTCGAGCTCGGGGTTTCGGGTCGGGCGCGCGTGAGCGATGAAGGCGGCGCCCCAGACGCCGCCGAGCTCGACGAACAGCTCGCTTCCGATCTCGAGCCCTGCATCGGTCGGCAGAAGCAGGCCGGCACCGGTCACCGAGATGTTGACCAGGCCCGCCTTGCGAGCGGGCCGATGCACGTCTTCGGCAGTGGCGAGATGCCAGCCGATCACCCGCGCCTCGAGGTCAAGCCTCCGGCCTATGCGCCGCTCGTAGCTTGGAGCGCTGCCTCCCATGATCTTCCGATCGGTCGGTTCGCTCGATCTGTAAGCAAAAGTGAGTTGTTCGACAATAGCCACGAGCACGGGGTGCCCTTGATCGTCGACGACGCGTTGGGGGCGCTGTTCCGCTTCCAACCTCATCAGCAGTGCGGCTGGCGTGTTGGGCCGCTGGGTATTGGGGCCTGACGTGGAGCTCAACGACCTACCCGACGACGTGTCCGACGTGGAAGAGCGCTTGCGGCGAGTGGAGCGAGTGCTCGAGACGCAGCGCACGTTGCCGAGCAAGCTGGAGGCCATCGCCGATGTGGCGCAGCGCACCATTCACAACTGCGATGGTGCAGCCGTCTCGCTGCTCGTGGAGGGTGGCGCCAGCTCCTTGGGCGTGAGCAGCCGGATGGCGATGGAGGTGGATCTCGTGCAATACCAGACGGCGGAAGGCCCCTGCTTGCGGGCGATCAGCTCGGGGCAGCGCATCCGCATCGACGTCCTCGGCGAAGACGATCGCTTCACCCATTTCGCCCCCGGTGCCATCGAGCTCGGTGTCGAGAGCGTCCTGTCGGTCCCCCTCGACATCGATGGCAGGACGGTGGGGGCGTTGAACCTGTATTCACACCTGCCCAAAGCATTCGACGATCGCACCGAGGTCGCCGTCGCCCCGCTTGCGGAGTACGCCGCCACGTTGATCGCCTCGTCGCCGCTGTACGCCTACACGCTCGACGCCGTGGAGGGGCTCAACGAGAGCCTCGAGGCGCGAGAGCAGATCGCGACAGCGGTCGGGATCCTGCGCGACCGAGGTGGGCTCAGCGAGGAGGAGGCGTTCGGGATCCTGCGCTCTCGTGCGTTGAGCCGTGGCCTCTCGGTGCGCGAGGTGGCGCGGGAGCTGCTCGCAGGTCTGCCCCCGGGCGACTGAGCAAGGACCGCGGCAAGGTCTCGACGATCATCGTCGGGTGGGCAGGACGAGCGGCATCCGCTCCCAGCCACGCACCGTCGACGTGGGCGCCAGCTTGCTGTTGCCGACATCGATGTCCCACTCCGGGAACCGGGTGAGCAGCTCGTCGAGCGCTACTCGTCCTTCGAGGCGGGCGAGGTTGGCGCCGAGGCAGAAGTGCAGCCCGAACCCGAAGGTGAGGTGCTGGATGTTCTCCCGGTGGATGTCGAAGACCTCGGGGTTCGAGTAGCGGCGCGGGTCGCGGTTGGCCGACGCGAGCAGCAGCAGGGCGGGGGTTCCGGCCGGGATGGTGTGGCCGTGGTACTCCACGTCCTCCATCACGAATCGGGCGGTGGCATGCCCCGTCGGTTCGAAGCGCAGCGCCTCGTCGATCACCTGCGGGATCAGCGAGCGGTCCTCGACCACCTCACGCCGCTGGTCGGGGTGGTCGGCCAGCAGCTTGGCCAGCCAGCCGATGAGGCGGCCGGTCGTCTCGTTTCCGGCGCCGGCGATGACGGCGGTGTAGGTCAGCACCTCTTGGCGCGTGAGGGTGCGGGTCTCACCCGACTCGTCCTCGAACTCGGCGTTGAGCAGCTGGGTCATGAGGTCGTCGGAGGGGTGCTTTGCTCGCCATTCGATGTAGTCGACGAACAGGTCGCCGCTGGCCACGTTCTCTTCCTTCACGTCCATGGGCTGGCCGGGCTCGGTGCGGAGGTTGCTGTCGGTGTTGTTGCGGACCGCGATCTGGTCCTGCTCGGGGATGCCGAGCAGCATGCCGATGACCCGCATCGGCATCACCGAGGCGAGCTCGGCGATGATGTCGAAGCCGTCGGCGCCGACGAGCGGGTCGAGGGATCGGGCGCAGAAGGCCCGCACCTCGCCCTCGAGCGCGGCCATGCGGCGCGGCGTGAACACGCGGGACATAAGGCCGCGGTGCATGGTGTGGAACGGCGGGTCCTCGAAGAGGATCACGCCCGGCGGCAGGGCCACGCCGGCCTTGATGATGTCGAGGATGTCGCTGCGGGTGTTCGAGAACACCGGCCAGTTGACGAGGGCCTTCTCGACATCGGCATGGCGCGACAGCGCCCAGAAGTCGTACCGATCGTTGTAGTAGGCCGGTGCCTCCTCACGGAGGCGGGCGTAGGTGGGGTATGGGTCGGCGTTGATGTCGACGTCGTAGGGATCGAAGTACGCGTCGGTGTCGGTCGCGGTGCTCATGGTGGTGCCTTCCAGCTAGCTCGGCAGCGAGCAGGTGCTGCCGCCGTCGATGGGGATCACCGCGCCGGTGAGGAACAGGGCGCGGTCGGACGCGAGGAACGAGGCCAGCTCGGCGACCTCCTCGGGCTGGCCGCCGCGGCGCAGGGCCGATCCCTGCACCAGCGCCGGGAAGCGTTCGGCGGCACCCTTGCCGCCGGACATCTCGGTCTCGATGAAGCCGGGGCAGATGGCGTTGGCCCGGATGCCTTGGGTGCCGTACTCGATGGCGGCTGCCTTGGTGAAGGCGATGACCCCGGCCTTCGCCGCCGAGTAGACCGAGGTCGGAAGGCGAGATCCGTTCATGCCTCCGGTGGAGGACCAGTTGAGGATGGCGCCGCCGCCGGTGGGCAGCATCGTGCGGATGCCGTGCTTGGTGCCGAGCATGACGCCCTTGAGGTTCACCGCCATGATCCGCTCGTAGGCGTCGAGGGTGGTGTCGGCGAGCGGCGAGGAGGCGCCGATGCCAGCGACGTTGAGGACGGCGTCGACCCTGCCGAACTCCTTCAGGGCACGGGCGAACATCGCCTCGACCGCCGCCTCGTCGGTGATGTCCACCTGGCACGGGACGACCGCGTCGCCGAGCGCCGCCGCCGTCTCCTCCTGTCGGCTGCTGATGTCCGCGGCCACCACCCGGGCGCCCTCGCGGACGAACACGTGCGCAGCGGCGCGACCCATCCCTGACCCGGCGCCGGTGATGACGGCGATCTTCCCCTCGAGCTCGGCCATGGCTGGTGTTGTAATCTATTTAGAACGCCCGTTCAACCTTTTCTTGGGCGGCCCGAGAGCGAAAGGGAGCGTGGATGGCCGAAGGGCGTCGTCCGAGAGCTGCGACCGAGGAGAAGCGCAAGCGCATCCTGGACGCGACCGAAGAGATCATGTTGAAGGACGGCTACGCCGCCGTCAGCTCCCGCAGCGTTGCCGCCGCGGTGGGCATCGGAGCCCCGCTCGTGCACTACTACTTTCCGACGATCGACGAGTTGTTCGTCGCCGTGCTCCGGCGCCGTGCCGGCCGCAACGTCGAGCGGATGGCCGAGGCACTGATGTCGGCCGAACCGCTGCGGGCCTGGTGGGAGCAGGCCTCGGACCCGCGGGGCACGGCGATGTTCGTCGAGCTGCTCGCCGCGGCCAACCATCGTCCGGCGCTCAAGGCCGAGGTCGGCGGCATCGCCCGCGACGTGCGGCGCATGCAGCTGGACGCTCTCGGCGAGCTGCTCGGCGAGTACGGCATCGACCCCGAACAGCTCCCACCGCCCCTCGTTGCCGCAGCGATCCAGGGGCTCGCGTTCAGCGTGGTCCAGGATCAGGCGGCCGGCTACGACACCGCCGCCGATGAGGCGATCGCGGCGATGGACCGGCTCGTCGGGCGGCTCGAGGCCCGCCGCCAGCTGCGCTCTGACCGCGGCGCTAGAGGCGCGTGATCCAGCCGCCGTCGATGAGGATCGTCTGGCCGGTGATCCAGTCGCCGGCCTTCGAGCACAGGAGCAGGAGCGCCCCGACGAGGTCCTCGGGAGGTCCGGACGGCTTGCCGGGGATGGAGGCCTCGATGGCGTCTCGGAACGGCGAGTCCTTCGGGAGCGCTACGTAGCCGCTCTCGTTGGCGACCAGGCCGGGAGCGATGGCGTTCACGTTGATGCCGCGGCCGCCGAGCTCGGACGCCAGGTTCACGGTGAGGCCGTGGAGCGCGAACTTGCTGACGCCGTAGATGCCACCGGGCATGAACGCGCCGGCGGAGAGCCCGTTGACGATCCGTCCGCCTCCCCGGGCATCCATGGCCGGCAGGACGGCCTGGGTGCAGAGCAGCGGCCCCCGGAGGTTCACGTCGATGACCCGGTCCCACTCGTCGACCGGGATGTTGCCGAGCCCGTAGGGCGGGAGGTCGACCATGATCGCGGCGTTGTTCACCAGGATGTCGATGCCCCCGAACGCGTCGACCGCGGCCTGGGCCATGCCGGCGGCGGACTCAGCTGATCGGACGTCGACGCTGACGCCGACGACGGCGTGGCCCTTCGCGGCGAGCCGCTGGGCGGTCGCCGTAGCTGCGTCGAGGTTCACGTCGGCGACGACCACTGAGGCGCCGGCCTCGACCAGCGCCTCGGCATAGACGACGCCGATGCCACCGGCGCCGCCGGTGAGGACGGCGACCTTGTCGGTCAGGTCGAAGAGGTCTGCAGCAGTCATGGGGTTGACAGGAGCACGGCAACTGTGGCGAAGTCAAGGAACTTGAATTGCAAGTCGTTCGACTTAAACGGAGACGGGGGAGCCGGTGGGGACGTTCGATCGCACGGTGCCCGAAGTGCACCTGCACATCGGCGATGAGCAGCGCAGCACGGGCGGGGGAGGTGTGCACCAGCACGTCTACCCGGCCAACGGCGAGGAGCAGGGCCCGGTGCCGCTGGCCGGGGCCGCCGATGTCGACGATGCCGTGCAGGCGGCCCGCGCCGCGTTCGAGATCTGGCGGACATGGACACCGTGGCAGCGCCGAGACGCTCTCGTGCGCCTGGCCGACCTGCTCGACGCGGCGAAGGACGAGCTGGCGCGCCTGTCGGTGCTCGACAACGGGATGACCTATGGCATCGCGCACTTCACGGCGACGTCCGTGGTCGACTACGCCCGCTACTACGCCGGCTGGGCCGACAAGATCGAAGGTCGTGTGACCTCGTCGCCCGCCCACGGCCGCGAGCTCGCCTACACCGCCCCTGAGCCCTATGGCGTCGTCGGGATCATCATCACCTGGAACGGCCCGCTGGTCTCGGTGGGCATGAAGGTCATGCCGGCCCTCGCAGCGGGCAACACCGTGGTGGTCAAGCCGTCCGAGCTCACGCCCTACGCGATGGAGCACTTCATGGCGCTCGTCCGTGAGGCCGGCATCCCGCCCGGCGTCGTGAACGTTCTGCCCGGCACGGCCGAAGCCGGTGAGGCCCTCGTCCGTCACCCGCTGGTCCAGAAGATCAGCTTCACCGGCGGCCCGATCGCCGCCCGAAAGATCCTCGCCACGTGCGCCGAGCACCTGAAGCCGGCAGTGCTCGAGCTCGGCGGCAAGTCGGCCAGCCTCGTCTTCCCCGACGCCGATCTCGATGCAGTCGCGTTCATCGCGACCGCGTCGGTACACCAGACCCTCGCCGGCCAGGGGTGCGCTCTGGCAACCCGTCTGGTCGCGCACAGCAGCGTCTACGACGAGCTGGCCGAGAAGGTCGTGGCCTTCACGCGAGACATCACCCTTGGCGATCCGTTCATGCCGGCCACCGGCATGGGACCGGTCGTCACCCGTGCCGCTCAGGAGCGCATCTTGGGCATGGTCGAGCGAGCCCGGACCGAGGGCACCGCCAAGCTGCTGACGGGCGGCGGTGCACCTCGCGGGGATCTGGCCGCCGGCTGGTACGTCGAGCCGACGGTCTTCGGGGACGTCGATCCGGCCAGCGAGCTCGGCCAGGTGGAGGTGTTCGGGCCGGTGCTCTGCCTGATGCGCTTCGAGACCGAGGAGGAGGGGCTGCAGATCGCGAACGGGACGTCCTACGGGCTCGCGGCCTACCTCTGGACGAACGACGTGGCCCGCATCAACCGGCTGGTGCCGCGGCTGGAGGCCGGTGGCGTCTACGTCAACGGCGCATCGCCGGTGACCGGCTGCGAGCTTCCCTTCGGCGGCGTCGGGATCTCCGGCTTCGGTCGTGAGGGCGGCCTCGAGGGGCTGCTGGAGTTCGTACGGACCAAGGCGGTGGCGATCGCATGAGCGTGCCGTTGGACCTGTCGGGCGCGGCGGCGGTCCTGACCGGCGCGGGGAGCGGGATCGGCCGCGCCACCGCCGTCTCGCTCGCCGCCCGTGGGTGCCGGATCGTCGCGAGCGACCTCGATGGTGAGCGGGCTGAGGACACGGCCTCGCTGGTGCGGGCCGCCGGCGGCGACGCGGTCAGCCTCGGGGTCGACGTCGCGCGCAAGGAGGACCTCGCCGCGCTTCGGGACCGATGCCTCGACCGGTTCGGCCGCTTGGACCTGGTGATGAACAACGTCGGCGTGCTGGCGATGGGGGCGCCGGAGTCGCTGCCACTGGAGGCGTGGGAGCGCGTCGTCGACCTGAACCTCCTGAGCATCGCCCGCAGCAACCTTGTCTTCCTGCCCCACCTGATCGCCCAAGGGCGCGGCCACGTGGTGAACACGTCGTCGGCCTCGGGGCTCCTTGCGTACGGCTTCGATCGGCTGCCCTACGTCGCGAGCAAGCACGCGGTGGTCGGCCTGTCCGAGGCCCTGGCCCTCTACCTGGCACCAAAGGGCGTCGGCGTGACCTGCCTCTGCCCCTCGGGCGTCATCACCAACATCCTCGAGCAGATCACCGTCTATGGGGAGCACACGTCGCCCCGGGCTCCGCAGCACCCGCTCGTCGAACCCGAGGCTGTCGGCGAGCTGGTGGCTGATGCGGTCGCCTCGGGGGCCTTCCTCGTGGTCACGGCGCCGGAGATCCACCAGGAGCTCCGGGAACGAGCCGCCGATCCCGAGGCGTACCTGCAACGGATGATCGGCGAGCAGGAATGAGTGAAGGGAGAGTCAGAACGTGAGCGAGCGCAGCACCCCCGAGGAACGGCGCGCCGCGGCCCGGGCCGAGTACGAGCGGATCATGACCTCGCCCAGTCCCGAGCCCAACGGCGCCTATATCGAGACGGGAGTCATCGGGTTCGTGTTCGGCGAGATGTGGCGGCGAGGCGTGCTCACAGCCCGGGATCGCCGGTTCATCACCTTGTCCTGCGTCGGTGCGGCGGGGGCCATCACCCCGATCGAGACCCACGTGTGGGCCGCGCTCCACAGCGACGACCTGACCTACGCCGAGCTCGACGAGTTCGTGCTGCACTTCGGCACGCAGCTCGGCTGGCCCAAGGCGTCGGTGCTGAGCATGCACGGCATGATGGCGGCGCTCCGGCTGTCCGAGGAGCGCGACCAGCCGCTCGAGCAGCACGACTTCGAGCCGTGGGTCGACCCGGTCGACGACGACACCCGTCGTCAGCGCGGCGACGCTGCCTACCTCGCGGTCCACGGGCTCCCCAGCCCACCGGCGTCCACGGCGTTCCGGGGCCGGTCCTACCTGGACTTCCTGTACGGCGAGATCTGGACGCGCGAGAAGCACCTGACCCGCCGCGACCGGCGCATCATCAGCATCTGCTGCGCGGCCTCTGCGGGCGTGGACGAGGAGGCCGCAGAGCACCTCCGCGCCGCGCTCGCCATGGAGGAGCTCACCTATCAGGAGCTGCAGGAGCTCGTCGTCCACTACGCCGTCTACCTCGGCTGGGCCCTCGGCCGCCGGCTCGACGACCTCGTCTTCGCGTCGGCATGCGACGCCGGTCTGGCCGAGCGATGACCCCGCCGAGCGACCTCCGGGTCGGCTTCGTCGGCCTCGGCAGCCAGGGCGGCCCGATGGCCCGCCGGATCGTCGAGGCCGGATACGCCACCACCCTGTGGGCGCGGCGCCTCGAATCGCTCGGGCCGTTCGCCGATACGCGGGCGGCGATCGCGGCAAGTCCCGCCGGGCTCGGTGCCGCGGCTGACGTGCTCGGGGTCTGCGTCGTCGACGACGCCGACGTCGACGACGTGCTGCGCGGCCCCGCCGGCGTCCTCGCGTCGATGGCCGACGGGTCGGTCGTCATCGTGCACAGCACGGTGCACCCGGCGACGTGCCTGCGGCTGCAGGACGACTTCCCCCATCTGCACGTCATCGACGCACCGGTCAGCGGCGGTGGCCACAAGGCCGCCGCCGGCCAGCTGCTCGTCATGGTCGGTGGACCGGCCGACGTGGTCGAGCGGTGCCGCCCGGTGCTCTCGACCTTCGGCGAGCCGGTCCTCCATGTCGGCCCGCTCGGTGCCGGCCAGGAGGCGAAGGTCCTCAACAACACCGTCTTTGCCGCTCAGCTCGCCCTCGCCGCTGAGGTGTTCGAGCTCGCGGCAGCACGTCGGCTCGACCAGCAGTCAGTGGCCGCGATCCTGTCGGCCGGCAGCGGGCGCAGCTACGCCGCTGAGGTCCTCGCCGGAAACGGCTTCGACCTGGGTGGCCTGGCCGCGTTCGCCGGCGCGCTCCTGGCGAAGGACGTCGGCATCCTCGTGGACCGGGCGCATCTCACTGACGGCCTCCTGCTGTTGGCCGCCGACCGGACCCTCGAGCGCATGGGCGTCTCCCGCCGCTCGAGCCAGGCGTGACGATCCCGCGCGTGCCCCGCGACGGCCCGTGGCAGGCTGGGCCGCCGTGACCAGCGGTGACGCCCCCGTACCCTCGGCCAGCGCGCTCCGGCTCGTCCTCGCGGCCGAGCGCCTCTTCGCCCGGCACGGCATCGACGGGGTCTCCCTACGCCAGATCGCCGCCGAAGCGGGGTCGAGCAACAACTCGGCGGTGCATTACCACTTCGGCACGAAGCACGGGCTCATCGCCGCGATCTTCCGGCACCGCTTGCCGCAGATCATCAGCGAACGCAGGTTGCTGGCGGCCCGCTGCGACCCCGACGACCTCCGGTCCCGGTTCGAGGCCCACTTCCTCCCGGTCCTCACGATGGCCGAAGCCACCGACAACCACTACGTATCGTTCATCGAGCAGATCCAGCGCATGGACCTCGCATCGGTACCGGACCTGCTGGACCTGCCGGCCGACGGGCTCCGGTCCAACGAGGAGTTCCGGCGGGATCTGCACCGCCTCCTCGCCCACCTCGATGAGTCGCTTCGCCCGCTCCGCATCAACGAGGGGCAGGCGCTGTGCATGCACGCCGCCGCCGACCGGGAACGGGCGGTCGCAAGCAGCGTCGAGGTGATGCCGTTCGAGGTCTTCGCCAACTCGCTCTTCGACGCGATGGCCGGCTTCCTGGCTGCCCCCGCGTCGGCGGCGACGATCCGGCGCCTGCGCGACGCCGGCGCGGTCGGCGCCGCACGGCTCCGCCTGCTGTGAAGGAGACGACATGAAGTCCCAACGACGCGGCGCCAAGATCGCGATGGATCCGGCAGAGCTCGATGCCTTCCTCGCGGCGGAGCGAACGTGCCGGGTGGCGACGGTGGACGGCGACGGATCACCGCACGTCACCCCACTCTGGTTCGCGTGGGATGGCCGGGCCCTGTGGCTGACGTCGATCGTCCGCAGCCAGCGGTGGACCGACCTGCAGCGCGACCACCGGATCAGCGTCGTCATCGACGCTGGCGACAACTTCGCCGAGCTCCGGGGCGTCGAGATCCGGGGTGTGGGGGTGCCCGTCGGCGAGGTGCCGCGCACGGGCGAAGCCGTGCCCGAGCTCGACGCTCCCGAGCAGCTCTACGCCGACAAGTACGCCGGCGGGCAGATCTTTCACGACGGCCGCCACGCCTGGCTGCGTGTCGCCCCTGAGAAGGTCGTCAGCTGGGACTTCCGCAAGAAGAGCGGGAGCAGGGCGACGACCGTTGGCCCGTCCAAAAGCATGGCCCAAGACCCGACCTCGGTGTGATCTGACGCACATCCGGGCCCGGATCTCGCTGCCGTCGTGTCCTGGATAGTCGGGGTCGAGATCGCACCCATGGGAGCGATTTCGACCCCAACTCCTGAACCCAAGCTGCATGTTCCTATGAACACGCTCCCGGAGGCCGCGGGGGGAATCGAACCCCCGTACAGGGCTTTGCAGGCCCTTGCCTAAGCCACTCGGCCACGCGGCCGGGAGCGGCCACCATAGCGGCCCTCCCGAGGGGCCCAGACGCTGATTCGTCCCCGGCGCGGTTCAGCGCTGGCGACGGGGACGCGGGCGCACGAGCTGCTCGACCAGCGGAAGGACTCGGAAGCGGATCTGCTCGGTCAGCGCGATCTGCGTTGTGGTGCGCGCGATGCCCGAGACCTCGAGCACCTGGGTCAGCACCGCTTGGAGATGCTCGTTGGTGCGTGCCGCGATGCGGCAGTGCAGGTCGCCGGGCCCGGTCGTCGAGTGGGCCTCGATGACCTCCGGGATGTTCTGCAGATGAGCGATCACATCGTCGAGGCGGCCCTGCGCGATCTCCATCGTGACGAAGGCGGTCACCTCGTAGCCGAGCGTGGCCACATGGAGGTCCGGCCCGAACCCGGTCACCACGCCCCGAGCCTGCAGCTTGTCGAGCCGGGCCTGTACCGTTCCACGGGCCACCTGGAGCTGTCGGGCCAACTCCATCACGCCGGCACGCGGGGTCTCGCTCAGCGCCAAGAGGAGGCGGGCATCCAGCTCGTCGATTCCGATGGGCAACATGGGCGAAATGTACATCGTTTTGGCCAGATCATCAGACATGTTGTCCACTTGTTGTCGAAACATTTGACCACTTGCGCGGCGGCTCCGAGACTTACGGCGACAACTCGCCCGATCCGCGGCGGGCGTTCGCCTTTCGTCACGGAGGTGCACACGCATGACGGTCCTCTCTGCGCCCCAGCTCGACCTCGAGACGTTCCGCCGGCGGATCGACGACCTCGTCGGCAACCACCCGATCGTCACCGAGAACCACTACACGAGATGGTTCGCCGAGGGCGACGCGACGTTCGACGACGTGGTGCACCTCACCGTGCAGTTCTCGGTGTTCAGCCACCTGTTCATCGAGGCGCAGCTGCGCAAGGTCATCAACGCGCCCACGCTCGATGCCTACCGCGCCGGCAAGGAGATCTTGCTCAACGAGCTCGGGGTCGTGTTCCGGTCGTCGAGCGCCGGCGCCGCGCCCGAAGGCGTCGACCCGACCCTCGTCTCCACCGAAGGCACCGTCGACGGTGGCCGCTTCCGCTTCGGCGCCGCGCACTTCGAGTGGCTGCTGCGCTTCGGCGCGCCGCTGGGCTTGGGCTTCGACGATCTCGGCAAGCGGCGCCACGCCACGCCCGCCACCGCGTTCTTCTGCGATGAGCTGCTGCGCCTCTACGGCTCGGACGAAGGGTCGGTCGCGGAGGGCGCGAGCTACGCCGTCGAGCACTGGGCCGCGGCCGGCTTCTGGAAGGAGCTGATCGCGGGGCTCGAGGCGTTCAAACAGCGCACGTGCCCCGAGCTGCCACTCGCGTTCTGGACCTGGCACGACAAGGTCGAGGACCAGCACGCCGATCACACGGCCGACGAGCTGGCCGAGGCCTTCCACGCGCCGGGCTTCGACCCCGACCGCTTCCTGCTCGGCGCCGCCGAGATCCTCGGGGGCGTCGAGGCCTTCTGGAACGGCCTCGACGGCGATCGCCGTCGCCTGGCCGCACCGTCCGAACTGCCGTCCACCCCCCACCCGAAGGACCCCTCGTGAGCATCGTCGACCATCACCGCGACCTCGACCGCGTGAAGCCGCCGCGCCTCGCGGGCATCGATCACCTCGAGTGGTGGGTCGGCAACGCCCGCACGTTCGCCGGCTTCCTCTGCTCGGCGTTCGGCTTCACGCCGGTGGCCTACGCCGGGCCCGAGACCGGCCGGCGCGATCGCGTGTCGTACCTGGTCGAGCAGGGCGGTGTGCGGTTCATGATCAGCGGCGCGCTGCACCCCGACTCGCCGATCGCGGCGCACGTCATGCGCCACGGCGACGGCGTGCGCGACGTGGCCTTCCTGGTGCAGGACGTCGACGTCGCCTACGACGCAGCGTTGGCTCGCGGCGGCACCGGGCTGCGGCCGCCGGCCGACGACACCGATGCGCACGGCACGATCCGGCAGGCGGCCGTCGCCACGTATGGCGACACGGTGCACACGTTGCTCGACCGCCGCCGCTATCGCGGCCCGTTCGCCCCGACGTTCGAGACGACCGACCTGATCTCCCCGTCCGAGCCCCTCGTGGGCATCACCGGCCTCGACCACGTCGTGGGCAACGTGCCGAAGGGCGCGCTCGGGTCGTGGGTCACGTTCTACGAGCAGGTCTTCGGGTTCCGCAGCATGCAGCACTTCGACGACGACCAGATCTCGACCGAGTTCTCGGCGCTGATGTCGACGGTGGTGTGGAACGGCGACAGCGTGGTGATGCCGCTCAACGAGCCCGCAGACGGGCGCAAGAAGAGCCAGATCGAGGAGTACCTCGACTTCTACGGCACCTCGGGCGTGCAGCACATCGCCCTGCGCAGCGACGACATCGTGGCCACCGTGCGAGCGTTGCGAGCGCGCGGGGTGCGGTTCATGGGCGTGCCGCCCGACTACTACGCCGACGCCCGCGCCCGCATGGCCGACCTCGACCTGCCCTGGGACGAGCTCCAAGCGCTCGGCGTGCTCGTCGACCGCGACGAGCGCGGGCACCTGCTGCAGACCTTCACCGAGACCATCACCGACCGGCCCACGGTCTTCTTCGAGATCATCGAGCGACGGGGCGCCACCGGCTTCGGCGAGGGCAACTTCAAGGCGCTGTTCGAGGCCATCGAGCGCGCCCAGGCCCAACGCGGCAACCTCTGAGGGTGGTGCAGCTGGCCCGGTTCACCGATCGAGACACGCCCGGCCCGATCTGGTTGGGCGTCGTCGACGGCGACCGGGCCCTGCCGATCACCGCGGTCGTCGACGCCGACGGCGGCCAGGCCGAGCTCCTGCGCTGGGCGATGGCCCGCGGCCGACCCGGTCCCGACGGCGACTGGGTGCCGCTCGACTCGGTCTCGCTCCGCTCGCCCGTGCCGTTCCCACCGTCGATCCGGGACTTCTACGCGTTCGAGGCACACGTGGCGACGGCGCGCGAGGCCCGCGGCCTGGCGATGGATCCCGATTGGTACCAGCTGCCGGTCTTCTACTTCAGCAACCCGGCCGCGGTGCTCGGCCCGGACGACCCCGTCCACGCGCCGCGCGACTGCGCGGAGCTGGACTACGAGCTCGAGGTGGCGGCGGTCGTCGGCGTCCGCTGCAGCGACGTGCCGGCCGAGCAGTGGCTCGACGTGGTCGCGGGCTTCACCGTGATGAACGACTGGTCGGCGCGCGACCTGCAGCGCCGCGAGATGCGCCACGGCCTCGGGCCGGCGAAGGGCAAGGACTTCGCGACGTCGCTCGGCCCGGTGCTGGTGACGCCCGACGAGCTTCCCGACGTGCGCTCGGGCCGCCCGCGCGCCCGCATGACGGCGGCGGTCGACGGCGTGGAGTGGAGCCGGGGCGACCTCGGCGACCTGCAGTTCACCTGGGGCGAGCTGATCGCGCACGCGTCACGCGATGCCGAGCTGCGGCCCGGCGACGTGATCGGCTCGGGGACCGTCGGCACCGGCTGCATCCTCGAGCTCTCGGCCACCCACGGTGGCGAGCGCTACCCGTGGTTGGCCCCCGGCGCCACCGTCAGCTGCGAGGTCGCGGGCCTCGGCGTGCTGACCAACCCGATCGTCGCCCGTCCCGACGCCGGTGGCGGGCGTGGCGACGGAGCGCCTACTTCACGGCCACGCAGCGGCTGATCGAGGCGCTGTAACCCTTGAACGCGGGGCTGTCGACGGGGGGCGGCTTGCCGGCCCGCATCAGCTTCAGCAGCTGGTCGTCGAGCTTGGACACGATGCACTCGGACTGCGGGCGGGAGCGGCCGGCCTTCACCAGCTCGTCGACGAGGCGCTTGCGGTCGTCGTTCACGCTGTTGCCCTTCGAGCAGCTCACCGAGCCGAGCAGGACGGCGGCGCAGGCGACAACCATCCCGGTGCGGCGCATGGGGGCACGGTACTGCCGGGCCGCCCGGCCCCTCGACGCGAGCGTGGGCTCCGGGGCGCCCGCCCGTAGGGCGAGGGCTGCCTAAGGTCACCCCGTGATCGTGCGCGACGCCACCCCCGACGACCTCGGCGAGATCGCCGCCCTCATCCGCGAGCTGGCCGAGTTCGAGCAGCTCGCGCACGAGGTGGTGTGGGACGTCGACGGCCTCGGTGACCAGCTGTTCGGCCCGGATGCGGTGCCTCGGGTGCTGCTGGTCGAGGTCGACGGGCGCGTGGGTGGGATGGCGCTGTGGTTCCCGACGTTCTCGACGTTCCTCGGCCGGTCTGGCATCTGGCTCGAGGACCTGTTCGTGCGGGCCGAGCTGCGGGGCAACGGCGCGGGTCGGGCCCTGATCCAGGCCCTCCGCGACCGCACCGATGGGCGCGTCGAGTGGAACGTCCTTGATTGGAACGAGCGCGCCATCGGCTTCTACGAGTCGCTCGGCGCCCGCCCGCTGGGGGGCTGGACCACCTATCGCTGGACGCCCTGACCGGGGCGGCCAGCGGCCTCGAACCGGCCCCTTCGCCGGGTCGCTCCGCCGACACGCGTGTCACCGAGTTGCAACGCTGCGCTGGTTCGACTGGACTTGAACGGCACACGTCCGCCGCTCGGAGGGTCGAACCAGGGCCATGGCAATCGAGGTGGAGACCAAGGACTGCACGTCGCTGGGCGACGCGGAGCTGGCCGAGATGGCCGATCTCTGCGCCGATGGCCCCAGTCGGTTCGAGGTTGGGCTGCTGTCCAAGGCAGCCGAATCCTGGGTGCTCGTCACGCTCGCACGCGACGCCGGACGCCTCAAGGGCTTCTGCTTCAGCACGCTCGAGCGCATCGGCGGCACCCCCAGCGTGATCATCGGCCTGGCCTCGGTGAAGCGCACGTCGAAGCGGGAGACCGTGCTGCGCGGCATCATCACCGACCAGCTGCGCCGGGCCGTGCTCGCGTTCCCCGACGAAGACGTGCTGGTCGGCACCCGCTTCGCCACCGTCTCGGGCTACGAGGCCTTCCGTCACCTCAAGGACATCGTCCCCCGGCCCGACTACTCGGCCACCGGTGAGGAGCGGGCCTGGGGTCGGCGCCTGGCCAAGCGCTTCGGCATCGACGCCGGCAGCTACGACGAGCGCACGTTCGTGGTCACCGGCGACGACTCGTTCCCGCAGGTCTTCGACCACGAGTCGCTGAAGCCCGAGAAGATCGACCCCGGGTTCGAGCAGTTCTTCGCCTCGCTCGACGGCCCGCGCGGCGACGCGCTCGTCGCCTTCGGCTGGGCGATGGCCGACGACCTCGTCAAGTACTCCTAGACCCCGCCCGATCACCAGCCGCCGCGGTGGAGGACGTCGGTGAGCGGCCGGCGGGGTCGGGTGGCGGAGCGGCCGGGTTCGTCCGCGGCGGGATGACCGAGGGCGACGGTGCCGGCGATGCGTGAGCCCGCCGGCGCGCCGAGGGCAGTGAGGACGTCCTGCTCGTGGTCGAAGGCCCCGAACAGGCAGGCGCCCAGGCCGGCCTCGACCGCGCCGAGCAGCAGGTGCTCGATGGCGGCGCCGGCGTCGACCCACCAGTAGGGGACCGGCCACGCGTCGGTGCCCGAGCCGAGGCCGGTGGCCGCCTTGTCCTCCTCGGCGTAGCGGCTCACGTAGGCGCTCGGCGTGGTCACGACGACGAGCAGTGCCGGAGCGGCGATCAAGCCCGGCCAGCGGAAGGCCGGGCGGCGATCTGCGGGAAGGGTCACGTCCCAGTAGCGAGCGGTCTGCGTCGGGCCCTCGAGGACCACGATGTCGATGCCCTGGCTGTGCCCCGCCGACGGCGCCCTCCGGGCCAGGTCCACGAGCTGGTCGACGACCCCGGGGTCCACGGCGCGCGGTTGGAACCGTCGCACCATCCGTCGTCGTCGCATCGCCTCGCTCACGTTCACCCAGCCAGTCTGTCCGCCGCGCTCGCAGCGGCGGGACGACGCAGGGCCCGGCGCGCCGGCCGTCCGGCGGTCGTCACGCTCTGCACCCGGTGAGACGCAGGGTCAGAGCTGGGAGCGGGTGGCGGCGGCGAGGTTGCGGGCGAAGCGCCAGGCGCCGGGGGACCAGGTGGCGCACGTGAGGTTGCCGTACGACGTGCCGAGGCAGAGGTGCACGCCGTCGGGGGCGCGCAGGACGTTCTGGCGGACGCCGCGCACGACCGGGCCGGTGCACCGCGGCGCCGTGGCCCGGGGCTCGTCGGGCAGGCACGGGAGCATGGTCGTGTAGGCGCCGGTGGGCGTGGTGAGGTCCTTGCGGCCGTCGGCCACGGTCACGTCGTCACGCGCCGCGGCGGCCAGCTCGTGGTCGAGCGCGACCAGGTCGTCGGGCGCCCAGTCGGCCCCCTTGGCCACCGGCAGCGGGGTCACGAGCACGATGCGCACGCCCGGCTGCGCGGCCCGCAGGTCGCGGAAGGTGGCGAGCAGGTCGTCGCGGTAGCGGTCGACGACGCTGCGCCGCGGCGCCGCCTTCATGCAGGCGGTCTTGTGGTTGCCGAGGTAGCTGATCACCACGACGTCGGGGCGGGAGAGAGCGGCGGCGGGAAGCAGCAGCGGGCGCTCGTCGCACGCGGCGAACGAGGGGATGGCGATCGACTGGCCGACGACACCGGGGCCGAGGATCGACCGCCAATAGCCCGCGGCCTGGGCTGCGATGCTGTCGCCGCTGAGCAGCGCGCGCTGCTGCGGCTGAGGTCCGAGCGATGCGACGAGTGCGGCGCGGGCGGGGCCGAGCTCGCCGCGGTCCACGAGCTTCTGCACCGCGGGCTCGAGGGGCGACCTGAAGTTGATCCGGCCCGTGGCGGGCACGCCCACGAGCAGGGCCGCGGTGAAGAAGCGACCGGCGGACGTGTCCGCCATCTGCTGCGCCACCTGCGTCGGCGTCGTCCCGGCGGCGAGCCGGCCGCGCCAGTCCGCCTGGCCCTTGGCGTCGAGGAGCTTGGCGCTGAACCGGAACGAGAGGTTGTCGAGCCACGTGGCGGTCGAGCCCGCCTTGCCCATCGCCTCGCGGGACCCGAGGAGCGCGGCGTAGAAGGCGACGCCCTTCGTGCTGTCCGCCAGGATCGTCGTCGCCGACCGCAGCTCGCTCGCCGTGGGTGGTCGGGCAAGCGCGATGAGGTAGAGCTCGAGCGCGAGGCGAGCGCGGCCGTCGGCGGACCCGGCGAGGGTGGTGGCGGCCACGGCGACGCCACGGCGCGTGACGTCGGCGCGCGTGGCGACGCGTTCGCTGGGACGAGGGCAACGGGCGAGGAGCGAGACGTAGAGGCCTTCGATCGTGCGCTCGAGCGGGTTCGTGCTGCGGCAGAAGGTGCGAGGGGCAGGGGCCGCGTGCGTGGAGCTCGGCCCCGCCGGCGCCGCCCCTCCGCCCGCCGAGCAGCCGGCGATCACGACCGCCAGCATGGCGACGGCCACCGCCAGTGACACCCCGCGGACGCCCCGCACGGGACGGACCCTAGGCCGGCTCGGCCCTTGGATGGCGACAGGCGCGGGACTCAAACGAGCTGGGCCACGAGGGCGTCGACGTCGGTGACCGGCGCGCGGCACGCGAAGTCCCGGCAGACGTACGCGTGGCCCGGCAGGCGGCCTTCCCACAGCGGCGACGGATACGGCTCGCCCCAGGCCAGCACGACGTTCGGCAGGTAGCGCTGCTGGACCGCGGCCACCAGGTCGGGCGCGTCGCCGACCACGGCGACCTCGTCGGGCCCGGGATGCGCGAGGTCGACGGCGGCGAGGAGGTGGCCGAGGGCGGTGGGGTGCTCGGCGGCGACGGTGGCGAGCAGCGCCAGCACCTCGTCGGACCGCGCCCGATAGCGATCGTCGCCGGTCAGCGCGGCGAGGCGGGCCAGGCCGACGGCGGTCAGGCTGTTGGCCGACGGCGTGGCGTTGTCGAGCAGGTCCTTGGCCCGGGCCACCAGCCGCTCGGCGTCGTGCCCGGTCGTGAAGACGCCGGCCGAGGCGTCGTCCCAGAACCGCGCGAGCAGGTCGTCGGCCACGGCGCGCGCCGCCTCGATCCAGCGGGCCTCGCCGGTGGCTTCGGCCAGCCGGGTGAAGGCGTCGACCAGGGCGGCCTCGTCGGCGGCCATGGCCAGGTGCCGGGCCCGGCCGCCGTCGTCGGCCTGCCACGAGCGCATCCAGCGGCCGTCGTCGCGCCGCAGGTTGGCCAGCAGGAACTCCCCGTTGGCCACCGCCGCGTCGACCCAGACGCGGTTGCCGGTCGCGGCGCCGGCCTCGGCCAGCGTCGAGAGCATGAGCGCGTTCCACTCGGTGAGGACCTTGTCGTCCAGACCCGGCCGCACCCGGTCGTCGCGGACGGCGAGCAGGCGCCGGCGGGCGTCGGCCACGAGCTCGGGCTCGGGCTCGTCGGGGTCGCCGTGCATGCGGTTGAGGATGTTCTGTCCCTCGAAGTTGCCGGCGTCGGTGACCCCCCACCAGGCCATGGCCGGGCCGGCGTCGGGGCCGAGCGTGGCGCGGACCTCGTCGGCGGACCACACGTAGAACTTGCCCTCGACGGCCTCGCTGTCCGCGTCCTCGGCCGAGTAGAAGCCGCCGCTCGTGTGGTGCAGGTCGCGCAGGACGTAGGCGAGCGTGTCGTCCAGCACGCGCCGGAAGCGCGGCTCGCCGGTGACCTGCCAGGCGTGCAGGTAGACCCGGGCCAGCAGCGCCTGGTCGTAGAGCATCTTCTCGAAGTGGGGGACCAGCCAGCGCTGGTCGACCGAGTAGCGGGCGAAGCCGCCGCCGAGGTGGTCGTGCATGCCGCCCGCGGCCATCGCGTCGAGGGAGCGGACGACCGCGCCCAGCGCGTCGGCGTCCGAGCCGCCGCTGCGGCGGTGGACGCGCAGCAGCAGCTCGAGGCTCATGGTCTGCGGGAACTTCGGGGCGCGGCCGAACCCGCCCCACTGGCGGTCGTGCTGGTCGAGGAGCTGGTCGCGGGCGCGGGCGAGCACCTCGGGGCCCGGCGGTGCGCCGCCGCCGCTCAGCGAGCTGGACCGCAGGTGCTCCGCCAGGCGACCCGCCTGCTCGCGCAGGTCGTCGCGCTTCTCGCGCCACGCGCTGTCGATGGCCCGGCAGACCTCGGCGAAGGAGGGCCGGCCGTGCATGGAGGTGGCGGGGAAGTACGTGCCGCAGAAGAACGGTTCGCCCTCGGGCGTCATGAACACGGTCATCGGCCAGCCCCCGGAGCCCGTCATCGCCTGGGTGGCCTCCATGTACACGGCGTCGACGTCGGGCCGCTCCTCACGGTCGACCTTCACGTTGACGAACAGCTCGTTCATCAGCGCCGCGGTCGCCTCGTCCTCGAACGACTCGTGGGCCATCACGTGGCACCAGTGGCAGGCCGAGTAGCCCACCGAGAGCAGGACGGGGCGATCGGTCTCACGTGCCGTCGTGAAGGCCTCCTCGCCCCACGGGTACCAGTCGACCGGGTTCTCGGCGTGCTGGCGCAGGTAGGGGGACGTCTCCTCGGCCAGGCGATTGGTCGTCATCCACCCACCGTAGGGGCGAGCCCGCCGTGCGCCCGCGGTCGAGGCGGACCGTCAGGTGGCGATGAACCCGCCCTGCATGCCGCTGCCCTGGTGGAACCTGCAGTGGAAGGCGCCGCTGAGCTGGGCCGGCGCGTTGAGCGAGACCGACTTGGTCTCGCCGGGCGACAGCTTCTCGTCCACGCCGCCTGCATCGAGCGTGAACGTGTGCGGGAGCTTGCCGACGTTCTTCAGCACGAGCGTGATCTTGGCGCCGGACGGGGCCTTGATGTAGGTGGGCTGGAAGTAGACGTCGTGCAGCTCGACGGTCACCGTGCCGCCGGCCGCGACCGATGCGCTGCCGTGCTCGTCGGTCGTGCCCTTGAGGCCCGCCTGCTGCGCGAGGCCCGACCCGCCCGCGCCCCCGGTCGCCGCGGTCGTGGTCGAGGCGCTCTTGCTGGACTTGCCACAGCCGCTCGCGAGCAGACCGGCGACGGCCATCACGGCCACGAGCTTGCGCATCTGGTTCTCCTGGTAGTTGCTTCGACGATCTTTGCAGTACGCATGTGGGTGATCGGGGGATTGCTTCCAATCTCCCGACCCCTGGCCGGCGTAGGGAGGGTGATGGTCGAACCCGGCGACGACGCGCTGATGGCGGCGATGGCCGCCGGCGACACCGATGCCGCGACGCGGCTCGTGCGCCGTCACCAGCAGCGCGTGTTCGGCCTAGCCATGGGCATCCTCGGCGACGCCGGACGGGCCGAGGACGTCGCGCAGGAGGCGTTCGTCCGCGCGTGGCGCCACGCCGACGCGTTCGACCCGCGCCGCGGGACCGCGCTGGGCTGGCTGCTCACGATCGCCCGCAACGCCGCGCTCGACGCGCTGCGCGCCGAGCGCAGCCGACCGTCCGAGGTGCTCGACGTGTTCCTCGCCGGGCTCACGGCCGCCGGTCAGGCACCCGACGACCAGGCGGTGCAGGGGCTCGAGGTCGACCGGGTGCGGGCGGCGCTGCAGGCCTTGCCGGTCGGCCAGCGCCGCGCCGTCGTGCTCGCGACCTACGGCGGCCGCACCGCCCGCGAGGTGGGCGAGCTCGACGCGGTACCGCTCGGGACGGCGAAGACCCGCATCCGCGACGGCCTCCGCCAGCTCCGCCGCACCTTGGGGGCCGAGGTCGGCACCGAGGCCCACGACGCGACCGAGGCCGAGGAGGCGGAACGGTGAGCTGCGAGCACGTTGCCGCCAATGCCGCCGAGTTCACGCTCGGGCTCCTCGACGGCCCGGCGCGCGCCGGCGTCGTCGACCACCTCGCCCAGTGCGCCGCCTGCCGCCGCCTCATCGAGGCCGAGGCCGCCCAGCTCGACCAGCTCCTGACCGCCGGGCCCATGCTGGAGCCCCCGACCGGCTTCGAGGGGCGCGTGCTGGAGCGCATCGCGCAGGAGCCGCAGCCGGTCGAACCCCAGCTCGTGCCCGTCAGGTCGAGGGCCGCGGTGGCCGCGCCGACGACCATGGGCTATATCACCGCGGCGCGCCGGCCGGCGCGGCCCTGGGTGCGGCGCGTGGCCGCGCTGGCGGCCGCCGTGGTGCTGG